>CAXTFX010000189.1:0-8067 GCA_964243185.1 uncultured Chthoniobacterales bacterium | reverse complement strand
ACGGTGACGTATTGAATCTTCGCGCCCTTGAGCGCGACGAGTTCCACGACGGCGCTGTGCAACGTCGCCGTCTCGAACTTCGGCGCGGTGCAGCCTTCCATATACATCACCTCCGAACCCTCGTCGGCGATGATGAGCGTGCGCTCGAACTGACCGAAGTTCTCCGCGTTGATGCGGAAATACGCCTGTAACGGATGCTTCACCTTCACGCCCGGCGGGACGTAGATGAACGAGCCGCCGCTGAACACGGCGCTGTTGAGCGCGGAGAACTTGTTGTCCGAGGTCGGGATGACTTTGCCGAACCACTTGCGGAAGATTTCCGGGTGCTCCTTCAAGGCTTCCGTCGAGCCCATGAACAGCACGCCCTGGTCACCCAACGCCTTCTTGATGTTGGAGTAAGCGGCCTCGCAGTCGAACTGCGCCTCGACGCCGGCGAGGAACTTGCGCTCCTGCTCCGGGATGCCCAGGCGCTCGAAGGTCTTCTTCATGTCCTCGGGCACGTCGTCCCACGAGCGTTTCGGCTGCGCGCCGCGGCTGAGGTAGTAACGAATGTTCTGGAAGACGATGTTCTCGAGGTCCGGGCTGGCCCAGTGCGTTGGCATGGGCTTCTTCAGGAAAACGTCCAGGGCCTTCAGACGGAAATCACGGATCCAATCGGGCTCGTCCTTGACCTTGGAAATGTAGTCAATGGTGTGCTCGGAAAGGCCCGTGCCCGCGTCGAACGTATGATCCTCGGGATAGGAGAAATCGCCGATGCTGCGGTCAATGTCTAAGTCGGCTTTGGTGGTAGTCATAAGTGGGAGAGTAAAGGTCGGAGTTAAGCGTTGGCGAGCGCGCCGTTGAGGCTGTGCTTGCGCTCGGTCGGGTTCATCTCGAAGCCGGTTTGCTGGGTCACCCAGTCGTAGCCTTTTTCGTCCAGGTCGAAGGCCAGATCCTTGTCGCCGCTCAGGACGATGTTGCCGTCCATCATGACGTGGACCCGGTCCGGCACGATGTAGTTGAGGAGGCGCTGGTAGTGCGTGATGAGCAGCACGCCCAAGCCCGGCCCGCGCAGGGTGTTGACGCCCTCAGCGACGACCTTCAGCGCGTCAATGTCGAGCCCGCTGTCGGTCTCGTCCATGACGGCGTAGGTCGGTTCCAGCATGGCCATCTGGAGGATCTCGTTGCGCTTCTTCTCGCCGCCGGAGAAGCCCTCGTTCACGGAGCGGGAGGTGAACTCCCGCTTCATGCCCAAGAGGTCCATCTTTTCGTATAAGCGGCCGTAGAACTCCACCGCGTCGAGCTCCTCGCCTTCGCCCAGGCGGGCCTGCAAGGCGGCGCGGATGAAGTTGGCGTTCGACACGCCGGGGACCTCCATCGGGTATTGGAAGGCCATGAACAGACCCGTGCGGGCGCGGGCGTCGGCTTCCATTTCCAGGATGTTTTTCCCGTCCAGGAGGACTTGCCCGGAGGTGATCGTGTAGTCGGGATGGCCGGAGATAGCCTTGGCGAGCGTGGACTTGCCGCTGCCGTTCAGGCCCATGATGGCGTGGACCTCGCCGCGGGGCAGCGTCAGCGAGAGGCCTTTGACGATGGGTTTCTCACCGATGGCGACGTGGAGGTCCTGGATTTCGAGTGCGTTGGTCATGAGGTAATGGTCGAAGAAGGGAGGTGGTTCGCCCCGGCGCAGGCCGGGCATAGGCCGCGCAGGGAGAAATCGGCCTGCGTGACGACGAAATCGTCGGAAAGGCGCCAGGCGCGGGCGAGCTCCGCGGCGTCGGGAAAGTCCACGTCGTGCACGCCGCCGCAGCCCGTGCAGAAGAAATGGCCGTGCCGCTGGGTGTTGGCGCAGAAGCGCGAGGCGCCGCGGTCGAGGTTGACCTGGCGGATCAGTCCGTGTTCAGCCAACGTTTCCAGGCAGTTGTAAACGGTGGCGAGGGAGATGGAGGGCAGCGCGGGCTTCACGCGCAGGAACACTTCCGCCGCGCTCGGGTGGTCGGTGGCCCCGAGCAGGGCGTCATAAACGACGCGACGCTGCCGGGTGAAACGGAAGTCCGTGGCAGGGGAGGAATGGAGGTGTTCGTCCATCGCGGAGAGGAGGTCCGCAACGTCGCTCAACCGGCGACAATATCAAGAATCATTCTAAAAATGAGGCAAGCTCGCACCGATCCGGGGGGCAGCGTCCAGTCATCTAACTCAAAACCGCGCTGGAGGGAGGCAGGCCCTTGCCTCCCGGACGTTGCCTTCAGTCGCCCTCCCCGTCGCCGGCGGCGCTTTTTTTGCGCCCTTGGCCGATCCCTGCTCACCGGTTGGCCCAAGGGGCAGGCGGTTAAAAGCAAATCCGGGGAGGCAAGGGCCTGCCTCCCTCCAGCGGCTCAGTTCCCCGTTAACTGGTTCTCCAGGGATTGCACGTCGAAGCCGACGGGCAGGTTGACCTTGGGCAGGTCCTTTAACGTGAAATTCAGGAGGACGCCGTAATCGTTGGTGCCGCGGGTGGTGGCGTTGGAATTGTTGCGGACCGTCACGCCGAGGCTGGCCACGAAAGAGGTCAGGTCGCGGTGCAGCGTGTAGCTCTGGGCCTCCAGGATGCGGTCGGCGAACTCGTAACGGTCCCGGAAGGAAACCGACCAGTTCGGGTCAATGCGGTAGAGGGCGCCAAACTGCACGAGGCTGCTGTTCTGGAAGAACGGATTCTTGTCGAGGTAGCGGTGCGAGAACTCGAATTCGAGGTTGCTCGTGACCTGGACGGTGAGGGCGGTGTTGATCTCGGTGAAACCGCCGATGGAGCGGTTGGGCGTGTTGCCGGCGAGCAGGTCCAGGAACGTGCTGCCGGTGCCGACGCTGGCGCGTTGGGGCTGGGCGCCGGTGGCGGTGTCGAAGAGCGGGAACTGGGCGTCCAGGGCGACGGTGATCCACGGCAGGGGGCGGAAATTAATCTGGTTGAACAGATTCGACAGCCGGGTCGGCCCGTAGGGATTGTTGATGTTGGCCTGGAGGAAGGTGTCAATTTCCAGCCAGTTGTAGGTCAGGGCGTCGCGCCGGGTCTGGAGCCGGTTCCGCACCCCCAGCCGGACGAAGAGGCCCTCGTCAATGCTGTCAATGGTGGTGATCTGCGGGAAATCAATGGGATCGAGCTGCGTCGTGGGCAGGCGCCGGTCGAAGGGCAGGATCCGACGGCTGCCGACGCCAAAGTCCTCGATGTAGTTGAGGTTGAAATACGGCTGGATGACGTGCTGAATCCGGTCCAGGCCGAGGGCGCGGGTCCCGACGTTGCTGTAAACCTTCGACAGCTTGAAGGAAGTCTCGACCCCCGTGTTGATGACCGGCCGGAAGACGCCGGCCCCGGCGTCGAACTGCTGGCGCGCGGCGCGGATCTGCTGTTGGGCCAGGGCTTCGTTACTGAGCGGGTCGGGGTTCTGGTAGAGGGTGAACAGGTTGTTGAGGTCGTCCTCGTTGGCGGAGATCAGGTTGAACGCCGGTGAGGAACTCGGCGCGGAACGCCCGTAGTAGGTGGCGCGTAGGCCGACCTTGGGCACGACGGACAGCCAGTTGAAGAAGGTTTGCGGCAGGGTGAACTGGTGAAAGGTGTCGAGCCGGTAGGTGCCGTAGGAGGGGAGGAGGCTATCGTTGGCGAAGGCGCGGTTGAGGTAGCCCGCGCTGCTCTCGCTCTCGTAGTTTACCGCCGTGCCGAAGAGGGGCTGGCGCGGCAGTTCCAGGGAAGCTTCCGGCAGGCGCTCGGTGGTGTTGAAGAAGTTGTTGAGCCCGGCGCGCAAGGTCAGGGTGCTGACGATGTTGGGCTTGCGGTAGGTGATGAACGCAAGGTTGTCCGGCTGCGGGTTGCGCGTGAACTCACTCTGGAAAAAGTCCTGGAGCAGGTAGCGGTCGGAAATCTTGTCCACGCTCGCCTTCACGTAGAGCTCGTCGGTGAAGAACTGCGTGCCGTTGAGGGCGATGCGGTAACGCTCCGGGGTGGTCGGGGCGCGGCCGATGGCGGTGTGGTGGAAAGCGGGCTGGGCGTCCTTGGCGAAGGAGGAGATGAGGCGGGCGCCTTCCCTGGCGCGGATCTCGCGCGAGAGCCGCTCGCCCGTGGCGGCGACCCCGCGGCGGCGGGTGGCGGTGTCGCTGTCGTCATCGTCGTTGTCCTCCCCTGGGTCGGCCGAGGTGCTCGTGCCGGCGGTGTCGGCCGTGGCGGAGCCGCGGGAGGCGGGGGTGTTGGGCTGGTTCGTCGTGGCGGAACCCGGCGGGACCGGCGGCAGGACGGCGGCCTGCCCGGGGTCGGCGTCGCTGGCGAAGGCGCCGAGGCTGCTGCCGTCGGGGCGCCGCCGGGGTTTGCGGCGGGGTTTGTATTCGAGGTCCAAGCCCGCGCCGACGCCGCGCCGGGTGCGGTAATCGAGACGAACCAGGCCGGTGAGTTTGTCGGTGATGGGGAACGTCACCCCGAGTTGCAGGAACGCGCCGTATTCGCTGCGGTAGCCGGGGACGATGGTGTAGCCGCTCTGCTGGTCCAGGGATTGGTAGAGATAGGGGAAGTAGAAAATGGGCGTGCTGCCAACGTAGAGCGTCGAGCCAATGTAAATGGCGCGGTCGTCGGGGTAGATACGCAGACGTTTGGCCGTCAGATGATAGTCCGGGTTAGAACTGTCGTGCGTCGTGAACTCCGATTGGCGGGCGTTGTATTGAAAGCCGGCGCCGGGGGAAAACACGCTGTTGCCGTTGAAAAAATACGGTCCGCGGCCCGTGTCGAAGTCCAGGGCGCGGATGGCCTTGGTGTCGAAATTATACAACGCCCGCGCGGCGAAGAACACCGTGTCCAAGCGGTAGATACGCACGTTGCCCACGAGCAGCGCGTCCTTGCTGTCGAGGTTATACTCGGCGTAGTCCGCGTAGATGCTGGCGTCATCCGTCTGGATGAGCACGTTGCCCGAGGCCGTCGCGTTGCGCTCGCGGTAGGTCGTGCCGCCTTCGGAGACGATGTCAATGGGGCCGGACGCGCCGACGTTTTGGGCAAGGACGAAGGACGAAGGATGAAGGATGAAGGCAGACAGCAGTGCCCCAAGTCGCCACGGGCGGGCAACCTTTTTCAGTGCCTCTGAAAATGTTCTCATCCGTGGTCTGGTCTCATCCTTCATCCCTCATCCTTTCACTCCGCGTATCCCCGCGGGTGCTTGACGTGCCAGGCCCAGGCGCTTTCGATGATTTTGTCCAGGGTTTGGAAGCGCGGCTCCCACCCGAGTTCGGCTTTGATCCTGGCGGAGCCGGCGATGAGCCGGGGCGGGTCGCCGGCGCGCCGGGGGCGCTCGACGACGGGGATGTCCTTGCCCGTGACCCGGCGGCAAACTTCGATCACCTCGCGCACGGAGTTCCCGCCGCCGGTGCCGAGGTTATAGAAGGCGCTCTCCGTGCGGTTTAGAGCGAGGATGTGCGCCTGGGCGAGATCGAGGATGTGGATGTAGTCGCGGATGCAGGTGCCGTCTGGCGTCTCGTAGTCCGTGCCGAAGATTTCGACGTGCGGCTTCTGGCCCAGGGCGACCTTGAGGACGTTGGGGATCAGGTGCGACTCGATGCGGTGGTCCTCGCCGAAGTTCTCGCTCGCCCCGGCGGCGTTGAAATAGCGCAGGGCGACGAAGCGCAGGGCGTGAATCTCGTCATACCAGCGCAAGACCTTCTCGAACATCAGCTTGCTCTCGCCGTAGGGGTTGATGGGCCGCTGGGGCAGCGTTTCGTCCATCGGCAGCCGGTCCGGGGGGCCGAAGGTGGCGCAGGTGGAGGAGAAGACGAACCGCTTCACCCCGGCGGCGACCATCGCGTCGAGGAGGTTGAGACCGCCGTAAACGTTGTTGCGGAAATATTTCGACGGGTTCGTCATGCTCTCGCCCACGAGCGCGTTGGCGGCGAAGTGCATCACGGCGTCGGGCTTTTCCCCCTGCATGGCGACCTCGATGGGGCCGCGCTCGCGCAGGTCGCCGTTGAGGAACCGGGCGCGCTTGTCCACGGCCTTGCGGTGGCCTTCGGTGAGGTTGTCGAAAACCACGACCTCGTGGCCTTGGTGGAGCATTTGTTCGACGCAGATGCTGCCGATATAGCCGGCGCCGCCGGTGACGAGAATCTTCATGGCTGGATGGGAACGGCCGGGAGGTTATGCGTTTCGCCGGCCCGGAAGCAACCTCATTCCTCGCGCTCGGCGGCCGCGCCGCGTGCGGAGCGTAGCAGAGCGCACAGCCCACGGCGTTTAGCCCCGGCCGCGAATTCCCAGAACTCCCGGGCGGGCGTGCCCGCCCACGTCTGCTCGCCTGCGCGGCCGAGGGCCTGGGAAACGTTTAGCCCCCCCGCGAACAGCAGCGCAAAAGCCCGCCGCAACTCCGCGCGCTCGGCCGGGGGCACGCCCGCGCGGCGCAGGCCGACGACGTTGATCCCGGCGACCGTGTTGCGCTCGGCCGCGAGCGTCCACGGGGGGACATCTTTGGAAAACGCGCTGAGGCCCTGCACGATGACCCCCTGACCGACCCGCACGAACTGGTGAAACACGCTGCCGCCGCCGAGGAACGCCCGCGGGCCGACCTCGACGTAGCCCCCGAGGAGGACCCCGTTCGCCAGGATGGCGCCGTCGCCAACCTGCGCGTTGTGCCCGAGGTGCGCGCCGGCCATGAGGAAGCAGCCGTCTCCCACGCGCGTGACGCTGCCCGGCGTCGTGCCGCGATGGATCGTAACGTGCTCGCGGAGCGTATTGCCCGAACCGACCTCCACGCCGCTGTCGGTGGCGGGGTCAAAGGATAAATCCTGCGGCCAGCCCCCGATCACGGCCCCGTGACCGACGCGGTTGTTGGCCCCCAGCCGCACCCGGCCAACGAGGCTGACGTGGGCTTCCAGGACGCAGCCGTCGCCGATCTCGGCCGGACCTTCGACGACGACGTAAGGCCCGACGCGCACGCCCGCGCCGAGACGGGCGGCGGGGTTAATGACGGCGGTAGGGTGGACGTTGGCGGCGCTCAAAACGGCTCATTCGGAGGGTTTAGCCACAGAAAGCACGGAAATTGCCAGGGGTTCGGGGCGGGAGGTCCGGCTCTGTCACTCCCTCAAAGCGACCCGGCTTCCTTGAAGGAAAAGTAGTCCGGCCGTCCGTCCGGCTGCGGGGCGCCGAGGATGATGTGGTCGAGCATCGTGACTTGCAGCAGGAGCGCGGCTTCCGCGAGCCGCCGGGTGAGCTGGCGGTCGGCCTGGGAGGGCGTCGGGTCGCCGGAGGGATGATTGTGCACCAGGATGAAGGCATACGCCGCGTAGATGAGCGCGGGGCGGAAGATTTCGCGCGGGTGGGCGATGCTCTCGTTGAGGCTGCCCAGGGAGATTTCCTCGATCCGCAGGAGGTGGAATTTGGTGTCCAGCAGGAGGACGCGCAGGCTCTCGCGGTGCAGGGCGCGCATCTCGGCGCCGAGGAGTTCGCGGACGATGTCCGGGTTATCAACCTTCAGCCGGGTCGCGGCTTCCCGCGCCAGCCGTTGACCCAACCCGAAGGCGGCCGCGAGCTGGACGGCCTTGGTCGGACCGATGCCCTTCACGCTGGCGATCTCCTTGACGGAGCACCGGGCTAACGTGCCGAGGGTCTGAAACTTGAGCAACAACTGGCGGGCGACATCCACGGCATTGGCGCCCTTCACGCCCGTGCGCAGGAGGATGGCGATGAGTTCGGCCTCGGAGAGGGCACCCGCGCCAAGCTTGGCGAGTCGCTCGCGCGGGCGTTCGTCCAACGGCAGTTCGCGGATACGCAGCGGGTCCACGCCGGGGAGGATGAGGGGTGGAGGAGGAAGGGTGAAGGAAAATGTTCGTGGGCACCGGCCACAGGGAAATTTGCGGGCCGCCAGACGTTTTAAGTTGCCGTCTATCTACCAGTAGATTAATAGAGGTGAAGATGGTTGACGACACCAAAACCCGGCTGCTGGACGTGGCTCAACGCCTGATCCAGACCCGTGGTTTTCACGGCTTTTCCTACCGGGACCTGGCCGCGGAGGTGGGCATCACGACCGCCAGCATCCATTATCATTATCCCACCAAGGCGGACCTGGGCGTCTCCCTCGTGCGGCGTTACCGCGAGAT
>CAXTFX010000188.1:0-8095 GCA_964243185.1 uncultured Chthoniobacterales bacterium | reverse complement strand
CCGTATCCCGACGGCATCACGACCCGGCGCACCTCCGCCCTGGCCGTCCTGGCGCACGGCCGGGCGATGGTGACGACCACGGGCCACCTGACGGAGCGCGCGCGGTGGGAATCCGCCGGGGCGTGCCGGGTGGTCGGGCCGGCGGGGCTGGTTCCCGCGGTCCGCGCCCTGTTGGCCGACGCGAACGCCCGCGCCGCCCTCGGGGCCCGGGGGCAGGCGTGGTATGAACGGGAGTTCGTCGGGTGCGACTACGGGGCGCTTTTCGCGGCGCCCTGACGCTCGGCCAGGTCCTGCTCGCGGCGGCGCGCGGCGACGGCGTGGCGGCGGTGGTCCTCGTCGGTCTCCAACGTCAGCGGCGGCACGGGGGCGGGGCGCCCCTCGTCGTCCAGGTGGACGAAGGTCAGCCAGCACTCGTTGGCGTGCCGGCGGCGGCCGCCCCCGGTGCGGATGTCCTCGGCGTAAACGTTTGCCAGCACCGACATGGAGGAACGCCCGACGTGAACCACCTCCGCGACGATTTCCACGAGTTCACCGACGCGGATGGGCTCCTTGAAGAGGATGCGGTCAATGGACAGCGTCGTCGCCTGGCCGCCGGCGTGGCGCATGGCGGCGAGGGCGGCGCACCGGTCCACCATGCCCATGATGACCCCGCCGAAGACGGAGGACCGGCGCAGCCCGTTGGCTTGGTGGGGCATCATCAGGTCGGCGACGACGGCGCGGGAGGCGCGGGGAGATTTGGGGGGCATCACGCTGGTTTTGTCCGCAGATTACGCAGATTATCTGAAGAGGGGGTGGAGAAAGGCCGGGAAATGCCGTTGTCGAAACTCCGAACCCCTTGCCTTCAATCGGCGTAATCGGCGGACCAGGCCGGCGACCGCCATCCCCGGTTGAAAGGCGGCCTCCCCTTGTGTCTAATGCCCGCCGTCATGCGCCGTTTCCTCCTCCCCGCCCTGTGGGTTCTCGCCTCCGCCCCGGCGGCCGTCCGCGCGGGCGAGGCGTCCGCGAAGGCCGTGCTCCACCCCGCCCCGCGGGAGGACTGGCCGCGCTTGGAGTTCACCGTGGAATCGGGCCTGGGTTTCGGGTTGAACAACCCCGGCGATTACCAGACCGCCCCGCAACTCCTCACCCTGCGGCTCGCGCCGTTCCCCCCGTTCCGGTTGGGCGACTACCGGCTGCTGCACCAGTTTTCCGTCAACGTGGCGGCCGTGCCCTTTTACCACAACCGGCGCAATTACCGCGACGACGGGCACGCGGAAACGTTCTATTTCGGCGGCGGCGTCGGCGCGCGGCTGGTGTTGTCGAAGCCGGGCTGCCCGTGGGAGTTATCCGTGGACGGCCGGTTCTACGTCGGGGACATTGACTCCCAGGGGCCGCCGTTCGGGCAGGGGCAGGACCTGACGTTCTCCGCCGTGGTCACCGGTGGGGTGGCCTACAAGGTCACGCCGCACTTCAAGGTCGGGGCGGCGTTCCTGTATGAACATTTCTCCAACGGCGCGCTGTCCGAGCCCGAGGTGCCCAACATCGGGCTGGACACCATCGGGCCGATGCTCTCGGCGACGGTCTCGTTTTGAGACGCCTCCCCGGCGGGTTTCAACGTTGCAGGATCGCCACGCCCTCCGCAGGGAGGGTCAGTTCCTTGTCCGGCCGGTTGCCCCCGAGCAAATCCTGGCAGCCGCGCCAGGCGCGCAGGCTCACCGTGGCGGGTTCCGCGGAGGCGTTGAGCAGGAACAGGAACTCCGCCCCGGTTTCCGCGCGGCGGACGACGGCCTCCACGCCGGGGGGGGCCTTGACGGGCGCCGCCACCCCCGCCTCGCGGCAGGCGGCGGCCAGGAGGTCGTCCAACGCGGTGAAATCCAGTTCCGTGCCGACGTAATACGCTGCGCCCTGGCCGAACTTGTGCCGGGTCACGGCCGGGCGGCCGGCGAACCAGTCGTCGCGGTGGGTGGCGAGCGCCTCGGCGCCCCGGGGCTGGATGAGGTCCACCCAGCGGGAGCCGCGGGGTTTCCCGGTGAACAGGTCCGTTTCCGGGCGCAGGCGCAGGCTG
Organism: uncultured Chthoniobacterales bacterium; assembly: GCA_964243185.1. GTDB lineage: Bacteria > Verrucomicrobiota > Verrucomicrobiia > Chthoniobacterales > SZAS-18 > CAXTFX01. The sequence continues at coordinate 6,051 of CAXTFX010000188.1, read as the reverse complement.
ACGGCCGGCATCTGCGCGGCGAACTCCTCGACGACGAGGCCGAGGACCTCGCGCAGGACCGGGTGCGGGTAACCGCCGAGGTGGATGCGGTCGTTCTCGTCCGCCAGGCCGGAGCCATACGAGGTGAGGTAAACGCCCCCGCCCTCCACGAACCGGCGCACGTTGGCGGCCATCGCGTCCGTGGCGAGGTAGGCCAGCGGGGCGACGACGAGGCGGTAGCCCGCCGCCAGCCAGTCCGCCTCGGCGGGAACGGCGTCGGTGACGATGTTCCGCTCGTAGAGCGCCCGGTGGTAGCGCTGGAGCGTGCGGTAGTAATCCTGGGACGCCGGCTTGCTCTCCGTGTTAGCGGCCCACCAGCTCGGCCAGTCCATGACCACGGCCGCCTGGGCCGGGACCCGGCTGCCGACGAGCACGTCCAGGCGCTGGAGCTCGTGGCCCAGGGCCTTGACCTCCTGGTAGGCGCGGCCCTCCGGCCCGAGGTGCGGCACCATCGCGCCGTGGTATTTCTCCGACCCGGCGCGGGAGGCGCGCCACTGGAAGAACAGGACGCCGTCCGCCCCGCGGGCCACGGCCTGGTAGCTCCAGCGGCGCATCTCGCCGGGGCGCTTGGCGGCGTTGACCGGCCGCCAGTTCACGTGCGTCGTGGTCTGTTCCATGAGCACCCAGGGCCGGTTGCCCCCGGTGCCGCGGGTCACGTCGCAGGCGAAGGCGATGCCCGCGCGCCAGTAGCCGGCATCCTCGCCCTCCGGGTTGGTCCCCTGGCCGAGCTCCCCCCGCCAGTAGGCCGCCTCGTCGCGCTCGGCCAGGCTGCGCTCGGGGGCGCCGACGTCGGGGTAGAAGTCGTTGGAGGTGAAATCCAGCTCCGCGCCGAGGGCGAACCCGTCGTAAGAGGCGATGATGTTGGGGTAGTTCGTCGTGATGGGCAGGTCCGGGGTGATCTCCTTGAGGATGCGCTTCTCCAGGCGCACGAGGTCCAGGAAGGTGTCCGACATGAACCGCCGGTAGTCGAGCGCCAGGCCGGGGTTGACGAACGTGGGGGCCTTGCGCGGGGGCTGGACCTCGTCCCAGGCATGGAACCACTGGCTCCAGAAGGCCGTCCCCCAACGGTCGTTCACGGCGTCGAGGTCGTCGTGGTAACGGGCTTGCAGCCAGCGGCGGAAGGCGCTGGCGCAGACGTCGCAGTAGCAGGCGGTGACGTGGCAGCCGAGTTCGTTGTTGAGGTGCCACATGACCACGGCGGGGTGCTGGCCGTAGCGCTCGGCCAACGCGCGGACGAGGGCCGCGGCGCGCTCGCGGTAGGCGACGGAGTTCGGGCAGTAGTGCTGGCGGCTGTTGGGGTGGAGCGTCAGGCCGTCGCGGTCCACGGGCAGGATGTCCGGGTGCTCGAGCACGAGCCAGTGCGGGGGTGAGGCGGTGGCCGTGGCCAGGTCCACCTTGATGCCGCCCTCGTGGAGCAGGGTCATGACGCGGTCGAGCCAGCCGAACTCGTATTCCCCGCGCCGGGGTTCCAGCTTGGCCCACGAGAAGATGGGCAGGGAAACGAGGTTGACGCCGGCCTCCCGCATGAGGCGAACGTCCTCGGGCCAGACGCTCTCGGGCCACTGGTCCGGGTTGTAGTCAGCGCCGAAGAAGAGGTGGGGGAGTTTCGGGGAGATCAACGGAAAAAGGATGAAGGTTGAAGGTTGAAGGTTGAAGGCAGAGGGGAAGACGCCGGCGACGGGATTCCGCCTTCAACCTTCATCCTTCAACCTTCAACCTTTTCTTCATGCAAGCCCTCCCTGGATTCCGCGACTTCTACCCGGCCGACTGCGCGGCGCGGAACCACGTTTTCGGCCGTTGGCGCGAGGTCGCCCGGCGCTACGGCTTTCAGGAGGTGGACGGGCCGACGCTGGAGCCGGTCGAACTTTACCTGAAGAAAAGCGGCGGGGAGTTGGCCGGGCAGTTGTTCGACTTCACGGACCGGGGCGAACGGCACGTCGCCCTGCGCCCGGAGATGACCCCGACGGTGGCGCGGATGATCGCGGCGCGGGACCGGGAGTTTCGCAAGCCCGTCCGGTGGTTCTCCATCGCGCCGTTCTTCCGCTACGAGAAACCGCAGAAGGGCCGGTTGCGCGAGTTCACCCAACTCAACTGCGACCTCATCGGCGACGGCTCGCCGGCGGCCGACGCGGAGATGATCGCGCTGGTGATCGACCTGATGCGGGGCCTGGGGCTGACGGAGCAGGACTTCTACGTGCGCGTCAACGACCGCAACGCCTGGACGACCTTTCTGGAAACGAAGAACGTCGGCGCGGAACGCCTGGGGGACTTCCTCACCGTCATTGACAAGCTGGAGCGCGACCGGCCGGAGGAGAGCGAAGCCAAGCTCTCGCCCTTCGGCCTCAGTCTGGCGGAGGTCCGCGCGTTCCTGGCCCGACCCATGTCCGCCAGCAGCCCGGCCTTGGGCGACATCGAAGCGGACCTGCGCGCCCGCGGCCTGGCGGAGTTCGTGGAGTTCGACCTGACGGTCGTGCGCGGATTGGCCTACTACACCGGCGTGGTGTTCGAGGTGTTCGACCGCGGTCGGAAGTCCCGGGCGCTGGCCGGCGGCGGCCGTTACGACGAGCTCGTCAGCCTGCTCTCCGACGGCGCCGTGAAGCTGCCCGCGCTGGGGTTCGCCGTCGGCGACGTGACGCTGCTGGACCTGCTGCGCGAGCTGCCGCACACCGCCGCGTTGCTGGACGAAGCCGTGCGCGCCGCGGGTGCGCCGGACGTTTACGCCGTCATCGCGGACGAGTCGTTCCGCCCGCAGGCGTTGGCGAGCATCGGCGAGCTGCGCGCGGCGGGGCTGCGGGTGGAGTTCGCGCTGGGGCCGGCGAAGGTCGGCAAACAGTTCCAGGCCGCCGAGGCCAGCGGGGCTACGCGGGCCGTGGTCTATGGCGCGGAGTGGCCGACGGTGAAGGTGAAAACGCTCGCCACGCGGGCGGAGGAGGCGGTGGCGGCGGGGGAATTGGCAAAGCGGTTGACGGGTTAAGGTGCTGGCCATTCTCCGCCATCCTCACCCGCGGGCGGTTCACCAAGCGCCGGTTCGATCTCTTCCAACCGACCCGGCTTTACCGCCCGCGCCCCGATCAGGATTTCCCGCAGCACGTCCACGTCGTTCTGATCCTTGGGACGCCCCGTGTCGGTCTTCAATTCGATCAACCGCTCGGCGGACAAAAATGTCACGCGGAGTCCTTCATCCGTCACGCATTCGGCGGCGTCCGCCCGCAGGGCCGCGTAGTCCAGCGGCTCCTCCCGACCTCGCGCCCGCATCAGCGTGAAAACGTCCAGCACGCAATCCTCCCCGATGCGGATGCACCCGAGCTCCGCCGGCACGAAGTCCTCCACCGACAACTCCCGGGCGTGCCCCTCGCCCCATCGCCCTAGCACGTCGAGCAGCCGGCGGGCGTTCTCCGGCGTGGCCTCCACGATGATGTCCAGGTCGCGGGTGACGCGGATGAAACCATGCAGGTTCACGGCCACCCCACCCACCACGACGTGGCGGACGCCGCCTTCAACGAGTTTTCCCAACAGCTTTGCGAACGCGCCGGGCATCGGGGGGAGGTAATCGGTCCCCCATCAAGGCGGGGAGGTTGGCGTTCAGGTCTTCCAACAAAGTCAGCCGGTCCACCCGGCGCGGCCGGCCTACCACTTTGCGCAACGGTTCACCATCCAATTCGTAAACGTTGCCCCAGCGCCGCAGCCGGGGAGTGATTTGTTCCACCAACGGTTCCGGGTCCATCGCCCGCCAGCCTAACCTCCCCCGGACGATTTTTCCAAGTGACTTCCCGTCCCCGCGCTCTAGGTTGCCGGCCCTTTTTTCCCTTCCTTCTATGAGCGAACTCCGCACCCACTCCTGCGGCCAACTGCGCGGTGCCGACGCCGACGCCGGTCTGGCCGACGTGCGCCTCGCCGGCTGGGTCGCCTCCCGGCGCGACCACGGCGGCGTCATCTTCATCGAGCTGCGCGACCGCTCGGGCAACACCCAGGTCGTCTTCCGCCCGGAGGAAAATGCCGAGGTCGCCGCCCGCTCGCACGCCCTGCGCGGGGAGGACTGCGTCGCCGTCCGCGGCCGGGTCGCGCGCCGGCTCACGGGCAAGGAAAACTCCCGGATGCCCACGGGCGAGATCGAGCTGGTCGCCTCCGCGTTGACCGTTCTCAACAAGTCCGAGGTCCCCCCGTTCCCGCTGGACGAGGAGATCGCCAACGAGGACCTCCGCCTGTCCTACCGCTACCTCGACCTCCGCCGCAACCGGCTCGCGGAGAACCTCCAGCGCCGGCACCGCATCGTGAAGACGGTGCGCGATTACCTGGACACCGCCGGGTTCCTGGAGATCGAGACGCCCATCCTGAGCAAGTCCACGCCGGAGGGCGCGCGGGACTTCCTCGTCCCGAGCCGGCTCCAGCCCGGCGGCTTCTACGCCCTGCCGCAGAGTCCGCAGCAATACAAGCAGTTGCTCATGGTCGCGGGCCTGGACAAATACTTCCAAATCTGCCGCTGCTTCCGCGACGAGGACCTGCGCGCCGACCGGCAGTTGGAGTTTTCCCAGATTGACATCGAGGCCAGCTTCGTCGGCCGCGAGGACATCCTCGCGCTGACCGAGGGGATGCTCGCCGCCGTCTTCCGGGCCGCCCGCGGCGTGGACGTGCCGCTCCCGTTCCCGCGCCTGACCTACCGCGAGGCGATGGACCGCTACGGCTCCGACAAGCCGGACACGCGCTTCGGCATGGAGTTGACCGATCTCGGCGACACCTTCGCCAGCAGCCAGTTCAAGGTCTTCCGCGGCGCGCTGGACCACGGTGGCGTCGTGAAGGCGATCAACGCGAAGGGTTTCGCCGGCATCACCACCGGCCAGATCGAGGAACTCACCCGCACCGCCCAGGGCTACGGCGCCAAGGGCCTGGCGTTTATCAAGGTCGAAGGTGGCGAGTGGAAATCGCCCATCGTAAAGTTCTTCTCCGCCGACGAGAAAACGGCCCTCACTACGTTGCTCAAGATCGAGGAGGGCGACCTCATCCTCTTCGGCGCCGACCGCCGCGAGGTCGTCTGCGAGGTGCTCGGCCGCATCCGGTTGCGCGTCGCCGAGATCCTCAAGCTCACCGCCGGTTCCGAGGCCCTGAACTTCCTCTGGGTCGTGGACTTCCCGCTCCTGGAATTCTCGGCGGAGGACAACAAGTGGAACGCCGTCCACCACCCGTTCACCCGCCCGCTCGCCGAGGATGTCGCCAAGCTGGAAGCCGGCGATTTCGCCAACGTCCGCGCGGAGGCCTACGACGTCGTCCTCAACGGCTACGAGCTCGGCGGCGGCTCCATCCGCATCCACGAGCCGGCGTTGCAGGCCACGATGTTCTCCGCCCTGGGCATTGACGCCGCGCGCCAGCAGTCCCAGTTCGGGCACATCTTGCGGGCGTTCTCCTTCGGCGCCCCGCCGCACGGCGGCATCGCGCTGGGGCTGGACCGCGTGGTCATGCTCATCTGCGGCGAGGATTCCATCCGCGAGGTCATCGCCTTCCCGAAGAACAACCGCGGGCAGGATTTAATGACCCATTCCCCCGGCGAGGTGGACCCCCGGCAGTTGCGCGACCTGCACGTCCAGACCACCGCCCGCAAGGCGGCCCCGGCCACCCCCGGCCCTGCGGCGACCCCGGCCCCGGCCGCGACGGCTTGAGGCGCGGGGGTGAATATCGGACCGGTTTTCCCGTCCCCGTTCTGCGGATGAAGCACCGTCGCCCCCGGCTCACGCTCGCCCTCCTCGCGGCCCTCAGCCTCGGTGTCCCCGTCGTCGTCATCCACGCCCAGCCCGTCGCCGCCCGCCGGCGGCCCCCCCGTCCCACCGTCGCCAACACCGACCCGAACAACCCGCCGCTGCCCGAGTCCGGCGGCGCCGCCAACGCCAGCGCGCTGACGGCCCCCGGCGCGGGCGGCTACGTGGAACCCGGCGCCAACCTGCCCTTCCGCATGATCTGGGGCGACCCGCCCGAGCGGCTCCAGCGCACCCTGGCCGGCGGCGGCACGAAGGTCACGGACCG
>CAXTFX010000187.1:0-8161 GCA_964243185.1 uncultured Chthoniobacterales bacterium | reverse complement strand
AAGCCCGGCGCGGGGCCGAAGGGAAAAGAGCCCGTGAACCGCGTTCCCCTGCTCCCGCGCCACCGGTGTCTACTCGGGGCGGCGCTGGTCCTCGCCGCCGCCGCCGCCCGCGCCGTCGCCCAGCCGCCGCCCCCGCCGTCACCGCTCGACCCCCCCCGGCCGGCCGGTCCGGCCGGGGGGGCCGACGCGATGGGCCACGTGTTGCTCCGCCAGGACGGCCCCGGGGACATCCGCGCCGAGGACCTGCTCGGGCACGTCAAAACCCTCGCCTCCGACGAGTTCGAGGGCCGCGCGCCGGGCTCTAAGGGCGAGGAGCTGTCCGTGCAATACCTGACCGCGCAGTTCAAGGAGCTGGGGTTGAAGCCGGGGAACCCCGACGGCACCTACGTGCAGGAGGTGCCCCTGGCCGGCATCCGCTCGTTCCCCAGCCTGCGGTTCGCCGTGGCGGGCAAGGAGCCGATGGCGCCGTTGGCCTACCCGGGTGACTTCGTGGCCTCCTCCGAACGGCTGCAACCGGAGGTCAAGGTGGACGATTCCGAGGTCGTCTTCGTCGGCTACGGCGTCGTCGCCCCGGAGTTTGGCTGGGACGACTACAAGGACGTGGACGTGCGCGGGAAAACGATCCTCATGCTCATCAACGACCCGCCCGTGCCCGACCCGGCGGACCCGTCGCGGCTGGACGAGCGGATGTTCCGCGGCAAGGCCATGACCTACTACGGCCGTTGGAGTTACAAATACGAGATCGCCGCGGCGAAGGGCGCCGCCGCGGCTGTCATCGTCCACGAGACCGGACCGGCGGCGTATCCCTACAGCGTGGTGGAGATGTCCTGGGCGCGGGAGAACTTCGTCCTCGACACGCCGGACAAGGGCATGGGCGCCGTGCCCGTGCGGAGCTGGGTGACGGACACCATCGCGCGGAAGCTGTGCGCCGACGCCGGCCGGAGTTTCGACGAGCTCAAGGCCGCGGCCGTGCGGCGGGATTTTCGTCCCGTGGCGCTGCCGGGGGCGACGGCAAACTTCGAGGTCAAACAGCGCGTCCGCTCGTTCAAATCGCGCAACGTCCTCGGCCGGCTCGACGGCGGCGACCCGAAGTTGAAGGACGAGTGGGTGATCTACTCCGCGCACTGGGACCACCTGGGCAGGCACCCCGAATTGAGCGGGGACAACATTTTCAACGGCGCCCTGGACAACGCCACCGGCTGCGCGGACCTGCTCGCGCTGGCCAGGGCGTTCACCGCCCTCCCGCAGCCCCCGCGCCGCTCCCTGCTCTTCATCGGCACCACCGCGGAGGAAGCCGGCCTGCTCGGGGCCAAGTTCTACGCCGAACACCCGCTCTACCCGCTCAATAAAACCCTGGCGGACATCAACATGGACGGTGCCAACATCCTCGGCCGCACCCGCGACATCCAGGACATCTCCAGCGGGCAGACGACCCTGAGCGACCTGCTCGGCACCGCCGCCGCGCGCCAGGGCCGGGAGGTCAAACCCGACGCCGAATCCGAGAAGGGATACTTCTACCGCGCCGACCAGTTCGAGTTCGCCAAGGTCGGCGTCCCCTCGCTCTACACCGGCAGCGGCGTGGAGGTCCTCGGCAAGCCGCCCGGCTACGGGCAAGCGAAAAAGGACGACTACACCGCCCACCACTACCACCAGCCGTCCGACGAGGTGACGCCGGATTGGGACCTGAACGGCGCCGTCGAGGACGCCCGGCTACTGTTCGAGGTCGGCCTGGAGGTGGCGAACGGCGAACGTTTCCCCGAGTGGAAGCCGGGCACCGAGTTCAAGGCGCGTCGGGAGGCGACGTTTGTTGGGGGTAGGTGAAGCCCGCCCAACCGTGGGCGGAAGCGCACGACCCGTTTCGCGGCCATCCTGCGCTTCAGTTTGGCGGGAAATGTGATTTGGGCGTCCCGCCCCGGACCTCTTCCTGCTCTGCCAGGTGACATGGCTGACCGGTTGGAAAAGCTGCTGACGACATTAAGCCTCTGCTCACCGGGATTTCTGTTGCTCGTCGTCCTCATCGCCGCCGCGGCGCGCCCCGAGCTCGGGGGGCGGACCCGTTTGCTGCCGTGCGCCGGAATCGCGGTGCTGGCGGGGTTCATCGGCGCGTTCGGGGTTGAGCCCATCCAGGAAGGGGGGTGGAACTTCCAATTTCTCTTCTTACCCTTCCTCTGGTGCAAATGGGTCGTGATCGGCTTTTGCGCGAGCTGGTCAACGGCGGGATTGGTCGCCCGGGACCACGGCCCGGTGATCGTGGTGCGGTGGCTCTTCGGGTCTGTTGCCCTCGGGCTTCTGGCCATCACCGTCGCCCATCACACCTACGTCCCGGCCGTTTTCCGGGAGGACCGGGAGTTCTGGGAGCGGGTGGTCAGCCGGCCGGGTGACGACGTGCCGGTTGCGGCTTACCAGCGCCACTTGGCCACCGCCGTCGGTCGTCGGGCGGCGGCCGTCCGTCTGCAAAACGACCGAACCGCGGCGGCGGCTCTACGGCCCTTCCTCCGCGACCTCTTCCCCGGGGGAGTCTCCGGCTTTTTGGATTTGACCACGGTTGCCGGGCCGCTGTTGGAGCGTGCCTTGGAGGAGGCCCTGGAGGCATGGGAACGTCACGCGCCGGGGGACTACTACCTGGCTGCGAACCGGGCCAGCCTGGCGCGGAACCCGGCCCTGCCCCCGGAGGTTCTGGAACGCCTTGCCTCCGACCCGAGCGAGGAGATCCGAAAAGCACTCTCCTTGAACCGGGGTGCGCCGGTCGCCATGTTGGAGAAGCTCGCCGGGGACCGGGGGCGCGGCTCCGGCAGCGGAACCATCGGCGACCGTGCCCGGGCCACCCTCGCCTTTCATTCGCAAACCCCGGTTGCACGACTGGCTGAACTCGGCCGCGACCCTGAACCGGAGGTGCGTCGGTCCGTGGCCCGGAACATCCACGCGCCACCGGACCTGATTGCTGCCTTGACGTGCGACCCCGACGTCGAGGTGGCGCGCAGCGCTTGGGTGACGATGGGCCGTTCGCCGGCAACACCGCCCGGGACGCTGGAGGCATTATCCCGGGACCCCGAGCGGCGCATCTCGGCGGCCGTGGCCAGCAACCCCGCGGCCCCGCTGCCGTTGCTGCGACGGCTGCTCCACGGCGGCGACTACGAAACCGTCCAAGCCGCGACCCGCACCCTCGCCGCGGGCGGGGAGTCGGCGCGCGAGGTGTTGCGGGAGGCCATGCGGGGCTCTGATAATTTCGACCTTCGCAGTCTCTCGACGACTAAAGGGTTGCCGAAATGGGTTTACCTGGAACTGGCCGGTGACCGCGCCGGCTACCGCGAACGCTACGAAGGGCGCGAGAACGCCTTTGATCGCCTCGCCGAGAGCGAGGAAGTCACGACGGAGGAACTGCAACAACTCCTATCGCGGATGGACGCCACGACGCAACTTTCCCTGGCTGGCAAAGCCTCCTATGGCCTGCGGTTAATGGAACTGTTGGCGCAAAGTCCCACCCCCGAAATCCGGGAGGCCGCGCGAAATACGCTGGACCGGGTTGCCAAGCGCCGCATCTATCCCCGTTGAGCGGCGATCATCCCGTTAACCGCCGCCCCGCCGCGCCGCCGGAGCGCCAGGCGCCCTCGATCTTCGCGCCGCAGAAGGCGTCGCCGGCCACGAGCAGGGGGGCGGGGGCCGCGGGCACCTCGTAGCACCCCGCCGCGCCGTCGGCGTCGAAGCCGCGGGCCACGACGGCGTAGCGCCAGCGGTGGACCTGCGTTTCCCCGCGCGGGTCCGCCAGCCACGGGCCGACCATCTCCGCCGCGCGGGCGACGATCTGTTCCCCGGCCGCGGCGAGGTCGCCATCCACGTTGACCCGGGAGAACTCCGGGCCGCCGTGGAGGGAGAAGATGCGGAAGTCCTCCCCGGGCGCCAGCCGTTTATCGGAATCCGCGCCGATCCACGTCACGGTTTCGGCCGGGTCGCGGGCCTGGACGCCCTGCCATGCCAACGCGGCCGGCACCGCCCCGGCCGGCACCCGGCGTAGGACCGCCAGGGTCGGGCCGAGGTCCACGGAGCGGAGGGGGGACACGGCGGCTTCGGGCAACCCGGCCGTCGCCAACAGCGCGAGCGCCTGCGGGGCGGGCACCGCCAGCAGGAGCGCGCGGCCGGAACGGGGTTCGCCGCCGCCCTCGCACTCAACGCGCCAAGTGCCGTCCGCCGCCGTGGCGCGGAGGGCGACGGCGCGGCGGCCGAGTTCCACCGTGCCCTCCGGCAGCCCGGCGGCGAGGTCCTTGCCCAGCGCCGTCATGCCGGCGCGGCAGGCGTAGCGCGGGTGCCGGGTGTCGTCCGGGTCGGGCGGGCGCAACGTGCCATTTTCCCACTGGTGGAACCCGAGCGCCCAGGGGAAACACACGCCATGCGCCTCCCAGTCGGCGACCTGCGCGCGGAACTCCGGGGAGCGGGCGGTGAAGAACTGCGCGCCGTGGTCGACCGGCACGCCGTCCCACCGTCGGGTGGCGGCGCGCCCGCCGACGCCGCGGCCCTTGTCGAGCACGCGCACGGTGCGGCCGGCGGCGTGGAGGGTGCGGGCGGCGTGCAGACCGGCGAGGCCGGCGCCGAGGATGAGAACGTCAACGGGGGAGGGGAGCGCCGGCATTTGTCCGCAGGTTACGCAGATTAACGCCGATTAGTTTCAAGGTTCCGAAAGGCCGTCCGGGGGAGGCGGGGCGAATTCACTGGACCATGTCATCCAGCGCCCTTTCCCCGATGCTCGACCAGGCCAAGGATCTCGTTGGCGGCGAGCACCTCGAAACCAACGTCGCCGAAATCGAACGCTACGGCTCCATCCTCGGCGGTGCGGCCCTGGCGCTCTACGCCGCGCGCCGGCTCTCGCATGCGGATGGCTGGGCGGCGCTCGCCCTCGGCGGCGGTCTGCTCTACCGCGGGTTGAGCGGGCACTGCGCGGTTTACAACGCCATCGGCGTGAACACCGCGCGGGCCGACGCGGAGGGCGTGCGCGTCGAGAAATCGGTGATGATCAACCGGCCCGCCGCGGACCTTTACGCCTACTGGCGCCGGTTCGAGAACCTGCCGGGGTTCATGCAGCACCTGGAAAGCGTCACCGAGACTTCCTCCACCCGCAGCCACTGGGTCGCCAAGGCCCCGTTCGGCAAGACGGTCGAGTGGGACGCCGAGATCGTGTCCGAACGCGAGGGCAGCCACCTCGCCTGGCGTTCGGTCGAAGGCGCGGACGTGCCCAACTCCGGCAGCGTCGAGTTCATCGAGGAGCCGGCCGGCCGCGGCACCCGCGTGAAGGTTCACCTGGAATACCACCCGCCCGGCGGCCAGGTCGGCGCGTTCGTGGCCAAATTCTTCGGCGAAGAGCCCCAGATGCAGGTCGGCGGCGACCTGTGGCGCTTCAAGGAGATCATGGAAGCCGGCGAGCTCCCCCGCCTCAAGCCCGACCAGGAACGGGCCGACGGCAAAACGGAAATCTTGCAGTGACCCTCTGCTCCCTTCCCTACTTCCCACCTTCGACTTGCGACTTCCCACTTTATGAAAGCAGTCTGTTACCACGGCAAATACGACTTCCGGGTGGACACCGTGCCCGACCCGCAGATTCTCAACCCCCACGATTGCATCATCAAGATCACGTCCACAGCCATCTGCGGGTCGGACTTGCACATGTATGACGGCTACATCCCGACCATGCAGGTCGGCGACATCATCGGCCACGAGTTCATGGGCGAGGTGGTCGAGGTCGGCTCCGAAACCAAGCGGATCAAGGTCGGCGACCGTGTCGTCGTGCCCTTCACCATCGCGTGCGGCGGCTGCTGGTTCTGTCAGCACCAGTATTGGAGCTGCTGCGACAACTCGAACCCTAACGGGACGATCACCGAGCAGCTCTACGGGGCCACGCCCTCCGCGCTCTTCGGTTACTCCCACCTCTACGGCGGCTACGCGGGCGGGCAGGCGGAGTATGCCCGCGTGCCCTTTGCGGACGTGGGCCCGATGAAGGTGCCCGACGGGATTCCCGACGAGCGCGTGCTGTTCCTGACCGACATCATGCCCACGGCGTGGCAGGCGGCCGAATACTGCAACATCCAACCCGGCGACACCGTGGCGATCTGGGGCGCGGGTCCCGTCGGCCAGTTCGCCGTCCAGAGCGCGTATCTGCTCGGGGCCGAGCGGGTGATCGTCATTGACGAGGTGCCCGAGCGCTTGGCCCTGGCGAAAGAGTGGAGCAAGGCGTCGGACACCATTGATTTCTCGAAGACGGACGTGCTCGACGCGCTGGCGGAGATGACCGGCGGGCGCGGCCCGGATTCGTGCATGGACTCCGTCGGCATGGAGGCGCACGGGTTGACGGTGGGCAACGTGATCGATCGCATCAAGACGAGCGTTTACATGGCGTCCGACCGGCCGAACGTGCTGCGCCAGTGCATCATGGCTTGTCGGAAGGCCGGCACGGTGTCCATCCCCGGCGTGTATGGTGGGATGTTGGACAAGATCCCGTTCGGCGCGGCGTTCGCCAAGGGGTTGACGTTCAAGATGGGCCAGACGCACGTGCACAAATACCTGCGGCCTCTCCTGGAACGGATCCAACGCGGGGATTTCACGCCCGAGCGGCTGATCTCCCACCGGCTGCCGCTCGACCAGGCGCCGCACGGCTACGACATTTTTGGTTCCAAGAAGGAGAACTGCACCAAGGTGGTCATGCACCCGCACGGGTGAGACTTGGAGGGGTGCAAGGGCTTGCACCCCCCCAGCGTGGGACGTTACGCCGTGGGGATTTCTCCCAGCACCTCCCCGACCCGCGTTACCACCTTGCGCCAGTGCCGGGTGGCCGCCCCCCGCATGGCTTCCCGGCGGCGCTTGGGGTCGGGGGAACGGAGGACTTGATGACACCGGCGGATGAACTCCTCCGGCGTTAGTGCCACGTCCACGGCCGCCGTGAACAGCGGGTCGGCCCCGACCTCCGGCAGTCCCGCCGTGGCGACCACGGGACGGCCGCCGAGCAGGGCTTCCGGCAGCTTGACCGGCACGTGCCACGGGTTCGCGCCGACGCCCTCCGCGTAGGGTAATATCACCACGTCCAGCCCCTTGAGGTAGTCCGGCAACCGCTCCGGCGGGCGGGCGCCGAGCCAGTAAACGTTCTGGCGGCGCGGCAGGTGGTCGGGGTTCAGGTCCGCCCCGACGGGGCCGACGAAGACCAGGTTCCAGTCCGGGTCCGCGTCGGCCAGCGCGCCGATCAGGGCGAGGTCGAGCCGGCCGTCCACGCGGCCCAGGTAGCCCAGGGTCGGCCGCTTGATGAACTCGCTGTCGTGCGGGACCGCCGTTTTGCGGCGGGTGGCCCGGATGTAGCCGTGGGCGTCCACGCCGTCCGGCAGGAACTCCACCCGTCGGGCGACGCCTGCCGCCCGGAGTTCCTCGAACAGCCGCCAGCCCCGCGCGAAGGTCACGTCCGCGGCGCCCAGGAGGCGCCTTTCCGCGTCGGCCAGGGCCGGGTCCGCGCCGGGCGCAGCGGTCCATTTTTCGCGGCAGTCATAGACCACGCGGCGGGCCGTAACCCCTTCCCAGCCAAGAAACGCCGGGGCCGCGACGGGATCGTCAAACCACTGCACCACGGGGCCGGCGAACCGCCCCGCCAGCGGCGCGCGGCCCAGGGCGGCGGCGAGCAGCCGACGGAGTTCCCCGGCGACCGTCCCGGGGGACGATTCCCGCATCGCGTCCGGCAACCGTGGGGTGAGGACGTGGAGGTTCGGGAAATGGGGGATCGCGCGCAGGGCCGTGGACGGCGGCGCGTCGTCGAAGGTCCACCGCACCGGGTCAACGAACAGCACCGGCCCGTGGAGTTGGAAGCGGCTGGCGAGTTGCTGCGGGCGCGTCCAAACGTCCGTCCAGGCCTCGCGCGAGAGGAAGATGACCGCTTCGCGGAATGACGAAGCCCGAAATCCGAAGCCCGAATGACGCGAGGACGAACCTGAACTTCCCGCTCGGCGCTGGCTGCCGCCTTCGTCGTTCTGGTTTCGGGTTTCGTCACTCCACGCGGAGCGCGGTCCTGCCGCCGCGTCGCCCGCGTCGATCAGCGCGCGGTAGGCGTCCCGCAATCCCGTCGGCTCGCGCCGGAGCTTTCCGCCGGGGCCGCGCTCCAGGCGGTAGATGCCGACGGGGTGGACGTGGCCGGTCTGGT
>CAXTFX010000186.1:0-8185 GCA_964243185.1 uncultured Chthoniobacterales bacterium | reverse complement strand
GCGGCGCCGTTTTCGCCCGTTGCGCCGCCGTCGAGCGACACGGGCCGCACCCCGCCGCCGCGCTTGGCCGCCCGGAGCCGGTCGCGGTGGTCGCGGGCCTTGTTCGCGGCGACGCGCAGGAGCCACGTCTGAAACTGGCTGCGGCCGTCGAAACCGTCCAAACCGCGGATGACGGCGAGGAACGTGTCCTGGCAGATTTCCTCCGTGTCGTCGAGATCCGCGCCGAGGCCGTGGACGAAGCGGGCCACGACGGCGTAGTGCCGGTCGAAGAGCGCGTCCCACGCGCGGGACTCCCCCCGGCGGCAGCGCGCGAGCAGCGCGGGGTCGGGATCGTCCTCGGGGGCAGACGCGGGCATCGGGAAACAAGGATGGCGGGCGAGGGGGCAAACGCAACCGGCTCACGCGGGCCGCTCCGGGCGAGGTTTCCCGGGAGCATCGGCGCGCGGCTGCCGTCTAACCCGGCATGACCCTTCCCCGTTTCCTCGCCCCGTGGCTCGCCTCCGCCGCCCTGTTCCTCGCCCAAACCGCCGCCGCGCCCGCGGCCGGGTTCGTCGTCATCCTGCCCCCGGAGCCGGCCCCGCCGCCCCCGCCGTTCATCCTGCCGCACCACCGGCCGGTCCCGCCGCCGGTCTTCGCGGCGCCGCTGGAAGTCGCCAACCCGCGCGTGGACGTGAAGATCGAGGGGCAGGCCGTGACGACGACCATCGAGCAGGAGCTCGTCAACCCGAACGACCGCGCGGTGGAAGCCGACTTCTTCTTCCCGCTGCCGCGCGGGGCGCACATTGACAAGGCCAGCATGGAGATCAACGGCCGGCAAACGGAGGCGGAGTTGTTGTCCGCGGACAAGGCGCGGGGGATTTACGAGGACATCGTGCGCCGGCTCCGGGACCCGGCGCTGCTGGAATACGCCGGGCGCGACGTGTTCCGCGCACGGGGGTTCCCCATCGAGCCCCGCTCTCGCAAGCCCGTCCGGCTGACCTACACGGAGCTCCTGCGGGCGGACGACGGCGCGCTGACCTACCGCTGCTCGCTCGGCAACGCGGCGACGGCGGCCGGCGCGCGGGTCCACGTCGCCCTCCGCGCGGACGCGCCGCTGACGGCCATTTATTCGCCCTCCCACCCGGTCGAGATCCGCCGCGACGCGGCCGACCCCCGGCGGGCGACCGTCTCCTGGGAAGCCCAGGGAACGAACTCCGCGGGAACGGCGGCGGGCGACTTCCAGCTCGTCTTCGCCCCGGAGAAAAGTGACCTCGCCCTGCGCGTGTTGACCTACCGCGACCCGGCGGCCGGCCGGGACGAGGACGGCTACTTCCTGCTCCTCGCCGCCCCGCGGCCGGACTCGAAAACGGCGGGGCGGCCGGCGCCCAAGGACGTGACGTTCGTGGTGGACACGAGCGGGTCTATGGCTGGGGCGAAGATCAACCAGGCCAGGAAGGCGCTGGACTACTGCGTCAACGCGCTGAACCCCGAGGACCGTTTCGAGATCGTGCGGTTCTCGACCGAGGCCGAGGGCCTGTTCGGCGGGTTGCGGGAGGCCAACGAGGAGAACCGCAAGCGCGCCCTGGCCTTCATCCGGGACCTGCGCGCCGCCGGCGGGACGGCCATCGCGGAGGCGTTGCGAACGGGCTTGCGGAGCCGGCCGGCGGGCGGCGGGGCGGAGGGACGGCCGTTCGTGATGGCGTTCCTGACCGACGGCCAACCCACCGTCGGACCAAAAAACGAGGAGGACATCCTCGCCAACCTGAAGGGCGCCGGCGGCCAGGACGTGCGGGTGTTCCCCTTCGGCATCGGCACGGACGTGAACACCCACCTGCTCGACCGGCTGGCGGAGGGCACGCGCGCTTCCAGCCAATACGTGCTCCCGGAGGAGGACATCGAGGTCAAGGTTTCCGCCTTCTTCGCCCGCGTCCGCGAGCCGGCGCTGACGGGGTTGCGGCTGGAGTTCGGGGACGGGGTGAAGGTCCGCCAGCTCGACCCCGCGGAGCTGCCCGACCTGTTCCGCGGCGACCAGCTCCTCGCCCTGGGCCGCTACGCCGGGGGCGGGGAAGTCCCCGTGAAACTCACCGGCCGCGCGGCGGGGCGCGAGCAGACGTTCGAGGCGCGGCTGCGGTTTGACGAGGCGGCGAACCCGGAGGCCGCCGCCAGCCGCGAGTTCATCCCGCGGCTCTGGGCGACGCGGCGCGTGGGCTTCCTGCTGGACGAGATCCGCCTGCGCGGGGAGAACCCCGAGCTGCGCGACGAGGTCGTCACCCTGGCGCGGCGGTTCGGCGTGGTCACGCCCTACACCGCCTACCTGATCCTGGACGACGAGGAGCGCCGCCGGGTGCCGGACGCCCACCGCTCGCTGTCCAGCCTGAACACGGACGCCGCGGCGAAGGACCTGGCGCGGGGAGCGTTTGAATCCTTCAAGTCCGACAAGAGCGGGGATGCCGCCGTGGCTAACGCGCAGAGCCAGGGCGTCCTGCGGCGCGCCGAGCAGGCCGGCAGCGCGCAGACGGAAAACCGGGCGCTGGCCATGTCCGCCGCGAAAGCCGCCTCGCCCCCGGCCGCGCCGATGCCCGCGGGCGGCCGGCGGGGCGGGAGCAGCGGTTTCCCGATGGCAACGCCCGGCCCGGCCGCGGCCGCCGCCACCGCCAACCGCCTGGAGGCGGCCACGCAGAACGCCGCGCGGTTCGTCGGGGGCCGGGCCTTTTACCAGAACGGGGCGCAGTGGGTGGACGCCGCCGCGCAGAACCGCCGGGCGGACCAGTCACCGCGGCGCGTGCAGTTCGGCTCGCCGGATTACTTCACCTTGTTGCGGGACCACCCCGAGGCCGGGCCGTTCCTCGCGCTCGGGCCGAACGTCCTCCTCGCCCTGGGGGATGCCGTTTACGAGGTTTACGAGTGAGGCTCGCCGCGCCCGCTCACCTGGGCAATGGAAATTGAGCGGACAAACCCCGTCGTCCGCCTACCGTCGCCGAGTCCATGCCCGCCCCGGTCCCGCCCTTCGCCGTCCTCGTCGCCGAGGATGACCCGCACATCACCGACGTGCTGGACTACGCCCTGCGCGCGGAGGGTTACGCCGTGCGCGTCACCGCCCGCGGCGCGGAGGCCATCGCCCTCTGCCTCGGGGGGTCGGCGCCGGACCTGCTCGTGCTCGACGTGGGGCTGCCGGACGTGGACGGCTTCACGGTCTGCCGGCGGGTGCGGCAGGTTTCCGAGCGCCTGCCCATCCTGTTCCTGACCGCGCGCGGGGAGGAGACCGACCGGGTCGTCGGCCTGGAGCTCGGCGGGGACGATTACATGACCAAACCGTTCAGCCCGCGGGAACTCGTGGCCCGCGTGCGCGCCCTGCGGCGCCGGCTCTCCTCGGCCCAGCCCCCCGCGGTGACGCCCCCGCCGTCCGCCGCCCCCGCGGCTATTGCCCTGCGGCACGGGCCGTTGGAGATTGATCCCGAGCGTTTCCAGGTCCGCTGGGGCGGCGCCCCGGTGGTGCTCACCCCGCACGAGTTCCGCCTGCTCGCGCTGCTGGCTGGCTCCCCGGGCCGGGTGTTCACCCGGGAGCAGGTGCTCGCCCGCGCCTGGGAGGACGGCGGCGCGGTGACGGATCGGACCATTGACGCGCACGTGAAATCCCTCCGCCGCAAGCTCGCCGAGGCCGGGGGAACGGCGGGGGAAACCCTGATCGAAACGGTCCGGGGCGTCGGCTACCGGGCGCGGGAGAGGTGAGCGGCGGGGGCGCGGCCGGGGCGGGTTGCCCCGCTGGGCCGCGGCCGTCTGGCCGGGTCGGCCGCCCTCAGTTCAGCATCAGGTCGAAGGGCAGCCGCGCGTAGGCGTGGGCCGGGTCGTTGAGCCGTTGCAGGGCGCCGTCCAACGACCCGAGCATCTGTCCGAGCTCCCGGCCGGCCGGGCCGGCGTTGGCCCCGGTGCTGCCGCCCAGACCGAGCAGGTTCGCCAGGGTCGTCGGCCGGCGTTCGCCGCTCAAGGCTTCCGTCAGTTGCTCGCCGAGATCCTTCGGCTGGGGGTATTCGGCCACCTTGGCGTTGTCGTCCAGGTTCACCTTTTTCTTGGCGTAGGCCAGTGCCGCCTGGAGGCCGCCGATCTCGTCCACCAGGCCAAGCTCCTTGGCCCGCGTGCCGCTCCAGACGCGGCCCTGGGCGAGCTCGGCCACCTTCTCCTTGGGCAGCTTGCGGGCCGCGGCCACCTTGCCGAGGAACTCGTCGTAGATGTGGTCCACGACCCCCTGGATGACGGCGAGTTCCTCGGCGTTCTTGGGTCGGGAAATCGTCAACAGGTCCGCGTGCCGGGCCGTGGTGACGGTGTCGAAGGTGACCCCGTGGTCGTTGGCCAGCTTCTGGATGTTCGGCAGGATGCCGAAGACGCCGATGGACCCCGTGATGGTGTTGGGCTCCGCGAAGACCCGCTCGGCCGCCGTGGAGATCCAGTAGCCGCCGCTGGCCGCGACGGTGCCCATCGAGACGATCACGGGCTTGCCGGCGTCGCGCGCCAGGGCCGTTTCACGCTGGATCTCCTCGGACGCCAGCGCGCTGCCGCCGGGGGAGTTCACGCGCAGGACGATGGCTTTGACGCTGTCGTCCTGCCGGAGCTGGCGCAGCTCGCGGGAGAAGCGCCCGCCGCTGACGACCCCCTCGGCGGTGGAGTTGCCGTCGGCGATCTCGCCCTCCGCATACACGATGGCGACCTTGGGCGTGGTGTCGTCCGCCATTTTGCCGTTCTTGCGGATGGGCTCCCCGCCGATCTTGCTCTCCGCGTAGGGACCCAGGGCGACCTGGCGGAAGGTGTTGCGCTCGTTGTCGTTCCGGCCGGTCCGCTTGCGCAGCTCCTCGATGGCGTCCGGCAGGTAGGCCTTGCGGGTGATGAGGTTTTTGGACAGGGCCAGGTCAGGGTCAATGACCGGGTGCGCGTCCACGAGGGCCTGGAGGTCGGCGACGGGGATCTGGCGCGCCTCCTGGATGGCGGTGGTCCACTCCCGCCACACGTCGTCCAGCAGCGCCTGGGTCTGCTCGCGGCTCTCCGGGCTGAGGTCGTTGCGGATGAACGGCTCGACGGCGCTCTTGTATTTGCCGACCCGCGTGACCTGGATGCCGACGCCGAGCCGCTCCAGCCCGCGGGCGAAGAACATCGGCTGGGAGGCCAGGCCGGGCACGTCGAGCGCGCCGTAGGGGTGAAGGAGAATGTCGTCCGCCACCGAGGCGAGGTAATACTCGCGCGGGCCGGGCTCGACGAGGTAGGCGAAGACGGGTTTACCGCTTTTCTTGAACGCTTGCAGCGCCTCGCGGACCTCCTTGAGCGCCGCGTAGCCGCTGCCGTAGTTGCCGGGCTGGAAGCTGCCCCGCAGGAAGACGCCCGCGATCCGGTCGTCCTTGGCGGCGGCGCCGAGGCCGTCCAGGGTGCGACGCAGGGAAAGGGCGTGGCGCTCCTCGTTGCCCAGGAGCCGGGAGAACGCCTGCTGACCCTCCGAGGGAGCGGGTGCGTCGGTCAGGTTCGCCGACATGTCGAACACGACGTAGGAGCCCTTCTCGACCTTGACGTCCGCCTTCGGGCGCAGGCTGGCCGAGGAGGCGAGGCCGACGAAGGCGAGGATGCCGAAGACGAACAGGCAGCCAAAGAACAGGACCAGGGCGAAAAACGAGGCGAAAAACGTTTTGAGAAAACCTTTCATGGGACGGGGGCGGACGGCGGACCCGAGGATAACGCGCCTCACCCCCACGTCGGGCGCCCAGCGTTCGCGCGGGCCGCGGAAAAAGCGCCGGCCCGCGTGGAAACGAGGGTTGACACCGCGCCCGCGTTTTGTTCCCCTCGCCGACGTGAAATTCGTCTCCCCCCGCCACTTGTCCCTGCTCGCCCTGTGCCTCGCGCTGGCCGCTTGCGCCACCGCGGCGAACCGTCGCGTGCTCTATTACCCGACGGAGCCGCGCGGCCCGTGGCACGACTACGGCCGCCGCCAGGTCGTCGCCGCCCAGCTCGGCGTGCCCGCCAGCGCCCTGCCGACGCCCGCCCCCGGGGCCACGCCCGCCATCCCCGGCACGGGGCCGAGCGGCGCGGCCAACACCGTCGCCAAGCCCCCCGGCGGCGCGCCCACGCAGGCCACCCTGCCGCCGCCTTCCTCCACGACGGAGATCCTGCCGCCCGCCGTGCCCCCGCCGGCGGTCGCGCGGTAGGGGCCCCACGCGCCCGCGCCGGGGGCGAGATGCGATTTCCCGGACGATGAACCTGTCGTCCTCACCCCGTCGCCCCCGTTTCCGACCCTTCCTCAGCCTGCTCCTCGCCGCGGCCCTCGCGGCGGCGGGCGCGGGCCTCCCGGCGGCGGCCCGCGCACAAAAAGCCGGGGCCGCGAAAAAGGAAGCCGTCTCCGGGGGCAAGCGCCGGCTGCCGCCGGACGAGCAGTTGAAGGACATGGTGCGGAAGACCTTGCTCGACTTGGACAAGGGGTTGGAAACCAAGGAGTTTTCCCAGCTCCACGCCAGCCTGGCCCCGACCTGGCGCCGGCAAATCTCCAAGGACCAGCTCTCGCTGCTCTTCGCCAAGCAACTCGACGAGAACCAGCGCACGGACTACGCGGCCAATAACGAGGTCGTGTTCGACCCGGCGCCGGCGTTTGACGCCAACGGGCTGCTCGTGTTGAGCGGGCACGTGCCCAGCCTGCCGCAGTCGGTGGTATTCCGCATAAAATATTACAACGAGGACGGTTACAAACCCTTCGGCATCGCCGTGCGCGTGCAGAACGCCGACAAGGCGCCCAGCCGCCTGCCGCTGCCGGGGGAGAAGGAGGAGAGCCTCCCCCCCGGGAAGGGCGCCGCCGCGGCAGCCGCCGCGCTCTCCGCCGCGCCGCCCAACGCCGCGCCCGCGGCCGGCGCCGCCGCGCTTCCGGGTTACGTTTCCCCGTTCGCCAGCCCCGCCGCCAGCCCCGCGGCGACGGCCTCCCCGACACCCGGCCCCGGCCCCAACCCAAGCCCGGCCGCCAGCCCGTGACGAGAAGCTGGGGCGCGCGGGTTCACGCCGCTCCCGCCGGCTCAATGACGACCGTGGCGTGCGTCCCCTCCGCGGAGAACACGCGCGCCGCCAGTCTCCCGGCGGCCGCCGGCGTGATGGTTAACTCCACCTCACACCCGGGCAGGAGCACCAGCGGGAACTTCACGTTGTGCAACCGCGTCGGGACCGGCAGTTCCCGACCGAGGAACCGCTCCGCCGCCGCCACCATCCAGCCCAGCGCGATCACCCCCGGCAGCACCGGGTAGCCGGGAAAATGCCCCGCGAAGATGGGGTGCCCCGCCGGGGGCACGGCCAGGCGCCAACGCAGCGCGGTGTCGGTCAGCGTTTCTTTCAGCGGAGCGGGAGGCATGGCGGAAGGCTGAAAGACGCGGGGACCGGGAGACGCGGAGACAAGGAGCAATCGGGTGAGGCGCGGCGGGTTTCCTTCTTCTCTTTCTCCGCTTCCCCGTGTCCTCGCGTCTCTCAGTCTTTGGCTCTCCTCCCGACCCCGGCGCGATCCGGCGCCAGGTTTTCGCGGAAATACCGTTCCAACTCGTCGCCCAGCTCCTTCGCCCCCACCCCCGGCCGCGGCTCGAAGCGTTCCCCGAGGCTGACGCGGAAGCGCACCGGCAGGATCGGCTTACGCAGGATGGGCCAGCGCTTGCCCAGGTAGTCCGACGGCGTCTCGATGAACACCGTCTGCACCGGCGCCCCGGCCAGGGTGGCGATGAGCGCGAAGCCTTTCTTGAACGGGTTCAACGGCCGGTTCTCGGGTCGCGTCCGCGTGCCCTCCGGGAAGATGAGGAGGCAGTCTCCCCGGCGCAGGGCGTCCCGGCAGCGGCGGATGAAGTTCGGCCCGGAGTCGTTGCACAGATACCCCGCCAGCCGGGCCGTGCCGCCCATGACAGGGTTGTGCAGCACGGCCCGCTTCATGATGCACGTCACCCGCGGCAGGCGGGAGATGAGGAACACGGCGTCGAGCAGACACGGGTGGTTGGGCGCCAGGATCGTCCCGCGCATCTCCCGCAGCCGCGCCACCTCCGGGGCGAACTCCACCTTCACGATCCCCGCCGCGTCAACGTAGGCCAGGAACACGGCGAACCCCTTCTGGATGACCCGCTGGCAGCCGTGCGCCGCCCACGCCCGCCCGGCGACCACGAACGACAGCGGCCCCGACCTGAGGCTGATCAGAGGCCCGAAGATGCCACAGTAG
>CAXTFX010000185.1:3197-8195 GCA_964243185.1 uncultured Chthoniobacterales bacterium | reverse complement strand
TGGAAGACCCGAAGAAGGACATCAACTTCTACATCCACTCCCCCGGCGGCTCCGTCACGGCCGGGCTGGCGATCTACGACACGATGCAGTTTTTAACCTGCGACGTGGCCACGTATTGCCTCGGCATCGCCGCCAGCATGGGTGCGTTCCTGCTCTGCGCCGGCGCTAAGGGGAAACGCTACGCCCTGCCGAATGCCGACATCATGATCCACCAGGTCTCCGGCGGCGCCCAGGGTTCGGCGCCGGACGTGGAGAAAACCATCGAATACATGTTCAAGCTCAAGAAACGCCTGAACCGCATCATGGGCCTGCACTGCGGTAAAACCGAGGAGCAGATCAACCGGGACTCCGACCGCGACAACTACATGACCGCCCACGAGGCCAAGGAATACGGCTTGGTGGATCAGGTCGTCGAGTCCCGCAAGCAGCTCCGGCCTGAGGACAAGCCCGAACTGATGGGCGGCAACCTCACGGCCGCCGCCGCGGCGGCCCGCGGCGATGACTTGGCGCTGGGCGCGGGCGACGGCGCGGCGATGACGCCGCGCCACGAATAAAGGTTGCCCTACCAGAAGCGCCCCGGTCCACCCGACCGGGGCGTAACATTTTTGTCAACGTTTGGCACGCGGTCCGCTCTAACCCGACGCACCCCTCAAACTCATGGCACGCGCTTCCAACCTCACGATGTGCTCGTTCTGCGGCAAAAGTCACGCCGAGGTCCGCAAGCTCATCGCCGGCCCGGGCGTTTACATCTGTGACAGTTGCATCGGCGTCTGCAAGAACATCCTCGACAAGGAACTCAACGACGACGCGCACCGCCAGAACACCGTCCTGCGCGTGCCCAAGCCGAAGGAAATCCGGGCGCAACTGGACCGCTACATCATCGGGCAGGACACCGCCAAAAAGGTTCTCAGCGTCGCCGTCCACAATCACTTCAAACGCATCACGCCCAGCGACGATTCGCTCAACAACAAGAGCGTCCCGCTCGACCCGTTCGCGGACGTGGAGATCGAAAAGTCCAACATCCTGCTCGTCGGCCCGACCGGCAGCGGCAAGACGTTGATGGCACGCACGTTGGCCCGAATCCTGGACGTGCCGTTCTGCATCGCCGACGCGACCACGCTGACCGAAGCCGGCTACGTCGGCGAGGACGTGGAGAACATCATCCTCCGCCTGCTCCAGAACGCGGACTATGACGTCAAGCGCGCCGAGCTGGGTATCGTTTACATTGACGAGATCGATAAGATCGGGCGCAAGACGGACAACGTTTCCATCACGCGCGACGTTTCCGGCGAGGGCGTCCAACAGGCGTTGTTGAAAATGCTCGAGGGCAGCGTTTGCAACGTTCCCCCGCAGGGCGGGCGCAAGCATCCGCACCAGGAGTATATCCAGGTCAACACGGAGAAGATCCTGTTCATCTGCGGCGGCGCGTTCGTGGGTTTGGACAAGATCATCCAACGCCGGCGCGGCCAGAAGACGATGGGTTTCGGGGCCCCGGTGAACGGGCCCGAGAGTGCCGCGTCGCTGCCGCTCGCCCTCGGCCGGGAGGTCGCCGAGCCGGAGGACCTGCTGGCTTTCGGCATGATCCCCGAGTTCGTCGGCCGCCTGCCGGTCGTGACGGCGTGCGAGGCGTTGACCGAGGACGAGCTCGTCTGCGTGCTCACCGAGCCGAAGAACGCGATGGTCAAACAGTATTCCAAGCTTTTCGCGATGGAGGGCGCCGGCCTGACCATCACCAAGGACGCCCTCCGCGCCCTGGCCCAGCAGGCGGTCAAAAAGGGCACCGGCGCCCGCGCGCTGCGCTCCATCCTGGAGCGGCTCATGCTCGACACGATGTATGACCTCCCCAGCCGGGAGGACATCGCGGACGTGACGATCAACCGCGCCGTCGTCGAGGGCCGCCGCGCCCCGATGCTGCGCCGCAAGCAGGACGCCGACGCGGCGTAACCGGCCGCCCCGCGGGCCGCCGCATGGAGCCTGGTTGGACGCTCTCGCGTAAAAAGCGGCGATGAACGTCCCACGCCCCGCGGACGCGCCCCCGGCGCCGGGCCGGCCGGTCGCCCCCGGAAGAGCGACCTGAAACGCTTCCCCGGCCACGGCGTTCGTTGTAGAAACAAGTTCCCGTCCGGCGCACTCGAATGGAACCTTCCCTGGTCTTTTTCTTCCCCGACGGCGCCCCGCAGGTGGTGCCCCTGTCGGGGGGGAACGGACGGACGGAGGTTTCGGTCGGCCGCGCCGCCGACAGCACCGTGGAGATTGACCACCCGGCCGTTTCCCGCCATCACCTGCGCCTGTTCCGGGTGCGCGCCGACGGCGGCGGGCCGGCGGCGGCGAACGGCTGGCGGGCGGAGGACACCCGCTCGGCCAACGGCACCTTTCGCAACGGCGACCTGCTCGGTCCCGGCGCGGTGGACCTGCGGGACGGCGATTGCCTCGCGTTCGGGCCGGACCCGGCAGCCGTCCGGGCCGTTTACGTGGACCCCGCCGGCGGCGACCGCGGTCCCAACGCCCGCGAACCGGGTGAACTCCCGCCGCCCGGGGCGACGCTCGCCGGCCGCTACGTGCTGGAGGAGACCCTGGGCTGGACCCCCGAGTTCCAGAACTATCGCGCCACTGACACGGAGGCCGGCCACGCGCCCGCGTCGCTGAAGCTCTTCCACCCCGACGCCCTGAGCGCGGACGCTTTTCCCGCGCTGGTCGCCCGCGTGGACCGGCTGCGGGCCATCCCCTCCCACCCCGGCGTGATCCGCTGCCTGGAGGCGCGGCGCGAGGCGGGACGGGTGTTCGTCGTCGTGCGCTGGGTGATGGACGGGTTTCCCACCCTGGACCTGCTGCGCGCGCGCGGGGCGGTGTCGCCGGCCGAGGACCTGCGGCTGCTCGTGCCGGCGGGGGGCGCCAGCGACCACGTCGCCGCCCACGGGATGGCCCCGCTCGACCTGAGCTTGCGCCCGACGCTGCTGGCGTTCCACCCGCCGCTGGCCGACGGCGCGGAGGGCTGGCAGCGTCTGCGCCACACGCCCCTAGACGGCTGGCCCGCCTTCACGCCGCGCTTTGCCGTCGCCCTGCTCGCGCCCTTGCCCGCGACGGGGGAGCGGCTCGCCAGCCTGGCCCGGTTCGCTTGCGAGCTGCTCGGGCGGCCGTTGCCCGACGGGGGCCGCGTCCGCCCGCCGCGGATCGTCCACCCGGCACTCGGCGAGGCGGGAAACGGGGTGCTGCACCGCACGTTGACCACCGCGGGCGAACCGGCTTACGCCGACGGCCGGGCGTTCGTGACGGCGCTGGCCCAAGCGTCCGGGCTGGACGAGTTTGGACAGAATTAACGGAATTTTACAGAATGGAAAGGCAAGGGAGAAGGGAGCGCGGTCCCAGTTTGGCGGCGGCGCAGGTAGGGCGGGCTATCCCTAATCCGACGCCGTTTTCTCGTTGACGGCGCGCTGCCCGGCGGCGGCTGAGGGATGAGCCGCCCTACCCGCCGCCCAATTTCAAACTGAGACCCTACCGGGAAGGGGCAAAGCGCGAGTCCCGAACCCCTTCCGGCCATTCTGTAAAATTCTGTTAATTCTGTCCAAATGAACCTGTCCCGCGCCTCACGCCTCGCTGACTTGCGCCACCGGCTGCCCGGCGCTGGCGGGCGTCTCGGCGGGGTCCGGCCGCGCGCCCTCTT
Source organism: uncultured Chthoniobacterales bacterium (assembly GCA_964243185.1). GTDB lineage: Bacteria > Verrucomicrobiota > Verrucomicrobiia > Chthoniobacterales > SZAS-18 > CAXTFX01. The sequence continues at coordinate 4,534 of CAXTFX010000185.1, read as the reverse complement.
CCGGCTTGGCGTCGGCGGGCCGGGGGCACTCCAGGCACGCCCGCCGGCCGGGGCCGAGGAGGATCGCGGCCGCCGCCACGGCGTAGCACGCCCCGCCGAGCAGGATGGCCGGGCGCATCCCGATGGCGTCGGCCAGCGAGGAGACACCCAGGCCGGCGAAGGGCATCAGCCCGAAGAACGACAATCCCGCCAAGGCCGAGACCCGGCCGCGCAGGTAGTCCGGCGCGCGCTCCTGCACGATGGTGTTCGCCAGACCGAAGTTCGTGGACAACCCGACGGACATGAACACCATGCACAGCGCCGCCACGTAGAAATTCGGCGCCAGCCCGAAACCAATCGTCGCCAACGCCGCCGCCCCGGTGGCCAGCCCCATGCGGCTCAACCGCTTCTCCGGCGGGATGGTTAACAATCCGACGGCCCCCGTCAGCGAGCCGATGCCGGAGACGGACATCAGGTAGCCGAGCTTGTCCGCGCCGACATGGAGGATGTCCTTCACGTAGAGGGGCATCATCACGATGAAGATGGGCGAGACGAACACCGTCGAGGCCGCCAGCAGGCCGATCATGGACAGCGTCGCCCGGTCCCCGCGCACGTAGGCGATGCCGTCCTTCATGCCACCGGCCCGCCGCTCCTCCTCCTCCACGCTGCCCGTCTGGCGCGGGGCCAGGGTGAGGATGGCGGCCACGAGCGCGAGGAACGACAGGGCGTTGACGAAGAACGCCGTCGCCGCGCCCATCTGGGCGATGACCACGCCCGCCACCGCCGGGCCGAGGAAGCGGGTGGCGTGGAACAGCGAGCGGTCCACGCCGATGGCCAGGCGGATGGAGTCCTTGTCCACGAGTTCTGGCACCAGCGCGCTGTCCGCCGGCACCTCGAAGGCCGCCGAGACGCCCAGCAGCGCGGCGATGGCGGCGATGTGCCACACGGCGACCTGGTGGGTGGCGACGAGCATCCCCATCACGAGGGCCAGGGCGATCTGGACGAACTGCGTCAGCAGCAGCACGCGCCGTTTGTCGTAACGGTCGGCGACCGAGCCGCCTTTGAAGGTCAACAACAGCATCGGCAGACCGCTGGCCAGGTTGATCAACCCGAGGACGGAGGCTTTATCCGTGAGCGTGGAGACGACGTAGCCCTGCGCGGCGACCTGCATCCACGTCCCGGTCAAGGAGACGGCTGTGCCCCCCATGTAGCGGGCAAACGGCGGGTGCGCGCGCAGGACGGCGGTGGTTTTGCCGAAGAACGACTCGGCGGGAGCGGGGACGGTGGCGGCTTCGGCGGGCATGGGCGGCCGGCAGTTTCGGCGGGAACGCGCCGGGCGGCAAGACGGGTCCATCCGC
>CAXTFX010000185.1:0-3097 GCA_964243185.1 uncultured Chthoniobacterales bacterium | reverse complement strand
GCGCCCTCCTCCGAGTGCTGGATGTAGGTTTTGCCCCGGTAAAAGATCGCCACGATGACGAACGCCGCGGTCGCCACCGCCATGATGCCGGCAAAGAACAGGTAATACTGGTGGTCGGTCATCTTGAGTGTTTTGTCCGGGTTCTGGATGAACCGGTTGACCCCGGCCGTGAAGAGGTTGCCCAAGGACACCGTGAACAGCCACGCGGCCATGATAGCGCTTTTCATCTTGTTCGGCGCCTGGGTGTAGGAGAACTCCAGGCCCGTGATGGACACCATCGCCTCCCCCAGCGTCAGGACGACGTAGGCCAGGAACTGCCACCACACCGTCGGCCGTCCGCCCGCGTCAATGAGTGTCTGGATGTGCGCGATGACGAGGTAGGACATCGCCGTGAGCGCCAGACCGACGCCGATCTTGCGTAACGGCGTGACCTCGAACACTCGGCCCATCGCGGGATAGAGGACGTAGTTCACCAGCGGGATGAACAGCAGGATCAGGATCGGGTTGGCCGTCTGGACCTGCGCGGGAATCAGTTGAACGCCGAAGAAGCTCAGGTCCATCTTCTGCGCCTGGAGCGTCCACGCCCCGCCGCTGCTCTGGTCCCACAACGCCCAGAAGATGGCGATGAAGACGTAAACAACCGCGATCCGACCCAGCGCGCCGAGGCCCTCCCGGCTGAAGAACTGCTCAAAGAACTGGCCCCGGCCCGGCGGGATGTGGACGAACTTTTTGCGGCCGGCCCAGAAGAAAATCGTCGCGATGACCATCGCCACGCCCGGCAGGCCGAACGCCCAACGCGGGCCGAAGCGCGGGTCCGCCAGCAGCAGGGGACAGAGGATCGTGGACAGGAAGGAACCGGCGTTGATGGAAAAATAAAACCAGCCGAACACCTTCGAGAGCAGATGCTTGTTCGACTCGCCGAACTGATCGCCGACGTTGGCGGACACGCACGGCTTGATGCCGCCCGCGCCGAGCGAGATCAGCCCGAGGCCGAGCAACAGGCCGGTGCGCGTGTCGTCCAGCGCCAGGGCGAAATGGCCGAAGCAATAGACGATGCTCAGGTAGAAGATGGTGCGGTATTTGCCGATGGCGCCTTCCGCCAGGATCGCGCCCAGGATGGGCAGGAAATAGACGGCCGAGACGAACAGGGCGAACTTTTCCCGCGCCTCCGCGTCGCCCATGTGGTCCGGCGCCCCGGCGCGCGTGACCAGGTATTGCGTCATGAACACGATCAGGATGGAGCGCATCCCGTAGAACGAGAACCGTTCCGCCGCCTCGTTGCCGATGATGTAGGGCACGCCCGGCGGCATCCCGGTTTCCGTTTGCGAGGGGGCCGTGCGGTAGCGCGGGGCGGCGGTCGGCGGGGCGGGAGCGAGGAGGGCGTCGGCCATAAAGGAAAAAAGAAGCGGACAGAAAAAGCGGGTTCGGGAGCGGAGACGCGATTTTTAACGCAACGGAAACCTGCCGGCCAGCGTCAAAGTCGTTCCCTTCCTCCGTATGCTCGCCGCCGCCCCCGCCGTCCAGCCCGAAAACGCGCTTCCCCTGTTGGCCGGTCCGGTTACATTTCCCGCCGCGATGAGGCAAAACGGGTCCCCGCAGGTTCTGGTCACGGGTGGGTGCGGCTTCATCGGCCGGCACCTCGTCCGCGCCCTGCGGGCGGAGGGGCGGACCGTGCGCGTGCTGGCCCGCGACCCGGCGCGGGTGGAGGCCGTTTTCGGGACCAACGACGGCGGCGGCATCGAGCCGGCGGCGGGCGACCTGCGCGACGCCGGGGCCGTGCGCCGGGCGGTGCGCGGGATGGGGGAGGTGTTTCACGTCGGCGGGGTTTACCGCTTCGGCCCGCGCCGGGCGGCGGAGATGGAAGCGGCCAACGTCGGCGGCACGGGGCACGTCCTCGCCGCGGCGTGGGCGGAGGGGGTCGGCCGCGTAGTGCACGTTTCCAGCGCGGGCCTGCTGGAGGGCTGCGGGGCGGGGCCGGGCGGACCGTTGACGGAGAACGCCTTCCCCGACCGGCCGCCGCGGTGCGCGCCCTACAAGGCGTCCAAGTGGCGCGCGGAACGCCTCGCGCTGGACTACGCCCGGCGCGGCCTGCCGCTGGTCGTGGCCGCCCCGCCCTGCCCCGTCGGCGCGGAAGACGAGGGGCCGACGCCGACGGGGCGCATGACGCTGGATTTCCTGGAGGGCCGCTTCCCGTTCTCCGCCCGCACGGGACTGAACTTCATCGCCGTCGAGGATTTGGCTAACGGCATGATCGCCTGCGCGCGCCGGGGCCGGCCGGGCGAGCGTTACCTCCTGGGCGACCGCAACCTGTGGCTGGACGAGTTCCTGGGGATGCTGTCCGAGATCACCGGCCGCCCCGCCCCGCGCTGGCGGCTGCCGTGGGCGGTCATCGCCCTGGCGGGGGTGTTCGGCGAACTGGCCGGCAGCCTGCACGCACCCTGCGCCGAACGGGTCTGCCTGGAGACGGCGCTCAAGGCGCGGCACGCGCAGTTCATTGATTCGTCCAAGGCCCGGACCGAGCTCGGTTGGGAGCCGCGCCGGCCGCTGCGCGAGGCGCTGGCGGAGGCCGTGGCGTGGTTCCGCGCCCGGCAGCCTGACCCCGCGGCGGAGTTGGAGGAGGCGCTGGAGGAAAAGGACGACGTGCCCGCCCGCGCGCCGGGGCTCTGAAAAAGGATGGAGGGTGAAGGGTGAAGGGCGGAGAAGAGGGCAAGGGGTCGCTGGGGAACTCATCCTTCATCCTCCATCCTTTCCCGCCCTCGCCGCAGCCACGCCGCGGCGCCGTCCAGCGTGCGGAACTCCTCGACGGCGCGGATCTCCGCGTCCGCCGGGAGAACTTCGCGGGCCATCCGCGCCAGCGCGTCGCCGGGCGACAGCTCGAGGAAAGTTCGCGCGCCCCGTTCCCAGGCGGCGCGCAGGCAGCGCTCCCACTGGACCGGACGATGTAACTGAACGGTAAGAACTTCGACCAGCCGGGGAACGTCCCGCACCGGCGCGGCGTCAATCCCGGCGAGGAGCGTCGTCCCCGGCGCGGGCGCGCGCAGACCGGCCGCGAGCAGCGCGGCGCGGAGCGGCCCGGCCGCCGGCCGGAGCGCGGACG
>CAXTFX010000184.1:0-8199 GCA_964243185.1 uncultured Chthoniobacterales bacterium | reverse complement strand
ACGTGCTGGTGGTTACGCTGAGCGACTTCGGGCGCACCGCCGCCGAGAACGGCACCGGCGGCACCGACCACGGTTGGGCGAACTGCATGGTCGCCCTCGGCGGCGGCGTCCGTGCGGCGGGCCGCGGCCAACCCCGCGCCGTCCTCGGCACCTGGCCCGGCCTCGGCCCCGAACAGTTGCACCAGAAGCGCGATTTGCTCCACACGACCGACTTCCGCGACGTGCTGGGCGAGCTCGTCTCCGGCCACCTCGGCAACGAGCAGTTGGGCACGATCCTGCCGGGGCACGACTGCCGAAAGGTTGGATTAATCTGAACAGCGGCGAGGGTAGGGCGGGTGATCCCTAACCCGCCGCCGGAAAGCGCGTGGACTACGCGCAACGGCGGCGGGTTAGGGATCACCCGCCCTACCCGCCGAACCGTGCCCGCCCCCGACCCGCTCCTCGCCACCCTGCGTGACACCTTCGGGTTCCCCGGCTTCCGCCCTGGTCAGGAACCCGTCGTCCGCGCGCTCCTCGCCGGCCGTTCGGCGTTGGCCATCTTCCCGACCGGCGCGGGCAAGTCCCTCTGCTACCAGCTCGCCGCGTTGCACCTGCCGGGATTAACGGTCGTCGTCTCCCCCCTCATCGCGCTGATGAAGGACCAGCTCGGGTTCCTCGAAAGCCGGGGCGTCGCCGCCGCCCGCGTGGACTCCACCCGCGACGTGAACCAACTCCGCCAGACCTCCGCCGACCTCCGCGCCGGCCGCCTCAAGCTCCTCTACGCCTCCCCCGAACGCCTGGGCAACGAGCGCTTCCTCTCAACGTTGCTCCACGCCGGCCCGATCTCCCTGCTCGTCGTGGACGAGGCCCACTGCATCTCCGAGTGGGGCCACAACTTCCGCCCCGACTACCTCAAGCTCGCCCGCCTCGCCAAAACCATCCAAGCCGAGCGCGTCCTCGCCCTCACGGCCACCGCCACACCCGCCGTCGCCGACGACATCGCCCGCTCCTTCCACATCGCCGCGGCCGACCGCGTCCACACCGGCTTTCACCGTCCCAACCTGTTCCTGCGCGTCACCCCCGTCCGCCCCGGCGAGGCCCTCCCGCTCCTCACCGAGCGCCTCCAGCAACAGAACACCGGGGCCGCCGTCGTTTACGTCACCTTTCAGCGCACCGCCGAAACCGTCGCCGTCGCCCTTTCCGCCGCCGGCGTTGACGCCCGCCCCTACCACGCCGGCCTGGAGGACGAACAACGCGCCGAAACTCAGGACTGGTTCATGCGGGAGCCGGCCCCCGTCGTCGTGGCGACCATCGCCTTCGGCATGGGCATTGATAAGAACAACCTGCGCGCCGTTTACCACTTCAACCTGCCCAAGAGCCTCGAAAACTATTCCCAGGAGATCGGCCGCGCCGGCCGCGACGGGCTCCCCGCCGAGTGCGAACTCTTCGCCTGCGCCGACGACCTGCTGGCCCTCGAAAACTTCTCCTACGGCGACACCCCCGAGTTCTCCTACGGCGACACCCCCGAGCCGCTCCACGTCGCCGCCCTCACCGACCGTTTGCTGAAAGGTGACACCGACACCTTCGACGTTTCCCTCTACGAACTCGGCGACGAAGCCGACATCCGCCCCCTCGTCGTCGGCACGCTCCTCACTTACCTAGAACTCGAAGGCATCATCGCCGCCACCGCCCCGTTCCACCGCGAATACGCCTTCGCCCCGCTCCGCCCCTCCGCCGAAATCCTGGCCCGCTTCGAGGGCGAACGCCGCGAGTTCCTGCGCGCCGTCTTCCGGCTCGCCACCCGGGGCACCAAATGGTTCAAGCTCGACCTGCAAACCGCCGTCGAAAGCATTCCGGGTGCGACGCGCGAACGCCTCGTCAAAGCCTTCAACTACCTCGAAGAACACGGCGACCTGGAGGTGAGAATGACCGGCCTCCGCCAGGCCTACCGACGCCTGCGCCGCCCGGCCGACGACGAGTTGGAAACCCTCCGCGCCGACCTCGCCCGCCGCTTCGAGCAACGCGAACACAACGACCTCCTCCGCCTGCGCCGGGTCGTAGATTTCGCCGAATCCCCCGGCTGCCTGACCCGCCGCCTGGTCGGCTACTTCGACGAAGAAATCGAAGACTGCGGCCACTGCGCCCGCTGCGCCGGCGACCCCGCCGAGCCGCTCCCCCCGCGTGAGGGCGGCCCGTCCAAGCAAACGATCCGCGCCGGCCTGCGCGAAATCGCCGAACTGGCTGAGTCGCACCCGCGGGCCTTGGGAACGCCCCGGCAGCGGGCGCGTTTCGCGTGCGGCCTGAGTTCCCCGCGCGCGAGCCGCGCGAAGCTGACGCGGGGGCACGGCGACCTGTTCGGCTGCTTGAGCGAGGTGGGCTTCGGGGAGGTGTTGAAGGCGACAGGATAGCTGTCATTCCAGCCACGAAGAGTTGTGACATGGGCATGGTTCTTCCTTCGTCCAAACAGAAGTTTGAAACGAACGAGAATTTAACGACGACTCAGGGCGAGGGCGGATGGGACTGCGGACGAAGCGGTGCCGATGTAGCCACTCGATACCACTAATAACCTATCCGAATAGACGCTGTAGCCAGGGCGCTCAGTCCTCGTGTTTACCTCGTCGGCACGGCGACGGAGCGCCGTGGCTACAGTTCCCGACCAAGTCTATTTGGATAGGTTCTAGGGATCATGCGTTGTTCTCAAACCGATGAAACCGCCGATGCCACCGTAGGTTATGAGCGGGTGGGGTCGGACAACAGCGTGAGCTTGGCAGGGACCGGGAATGCCAACGCCCGCCTGTCCTCATCCGAAAAGTGTGGCGCAAAGAGCATCTCGCCCAGGTCGGAAAACGTGATGAGGCCATGCTCAAAAGGCCAAGTCAAGATGACCAGCAAGTATGAGACCATTATGTGCATCAAGACGCTCTGTGGTGCTTGATTTTGACACTCGCTTGATGTGCGCGGCGCGCAACAGCCGCCGGTCGCGGCAGCTTGTGATAACGCACGCAGGACCGCACCGTGCCTCGACCCGCGCCCTCCAGTGCGCTTGCCAGAATCGACGTGATGAGGTCGTCCCGAACGGAGTGATACTGTCATCCGCATCTGCGATCTCCGCTTGCGACGGGTCTTGCCACGATCATTCTGATACAAGTTTGCTGTCCTCCCACGGAATCAACGTGCCGTCCGATGATTTGCGGTGAAGGCAAGCGATGACGTCCTCAAGCAAAGCACATTGCTCTTTCGTTGGATGCTTCACGACCCCACTTTTTTCGTCAACCAAGACAGGAAAGATGTTTTGAGCCCCGGTCTTCCGGTCTTCGAGCCACACCACGAGGCCGAGCGTAGCTTCTGACTAGTGGAACTCCGAATCTAGCCGTCGCCTTGCAAGTGAAGCAGCGTAGGTAAGAGATTCGCGGAGGTATTTATCAATTCGGGAGCGGCCTGTTCCCTGAAACGCAAGGATGTGTCGCAGGCACTTTCCAACTGGGTCGGTTAGATAAGGACCGCGGGACCCCATCTCTTCACATATATCATGATAGGTGCTCATTGTTCGGTGGTCTAACTGACTGATGTTACGCGGCGGCAAGTTGGTGGAGGGGAGCAGGGTGCGTATCGCCCACCACGCCCGCTTCTCCCTCCTACACTCTGTTTTCCCTCGTTCCCAAACTCTGTTTGGGAATGCTCGTCGCCCCGAAACTCTGTCTCGGCCAGAATCCTTCCGGGAACATACGCACGGGCGGAAAAGTCAGGGGCGAAACAAAGTTTCGCAAGTGGGGGCATTCCCAAACGGAGTTTGGGAACGAGGAGATCAATCCAGCATTACACCTTCGATCGGTTGCGCCGCTCCTCCCGGATCACGCACAATTCTGCGACCGCGTCGAAGTCCTTGGCTCGGCCCACGGCGCTCTTCACCTCGATCAGTTTATCCAAATTCAGGCAACGAACGCCAACGTCGAAAGCCATCATCTCCACCGTTTCCGGCAGCAGTTCCACATAACCCCGCCCGACGGCAATCTCCCCGAGCAGGTCCAAGCTGCCCCAGTCAGTGCGTAAGGTGAAGTTCAGGCCCCGGCGCAAGGTGTGCGCGTCCAGGGTGAACGGGAGACCGGGAGGCGCCCCGCGCAAGTAAGGGTGCAGCGGGGCGAGCGTGGCGGCGAGGAGCGCAAGATTCTCCGGGTGACGGGCATGAACCAAGTCGAGGTCCAGCGTTACCCGGGCGGCCCCGTGCAGGGTGCCGGCAAACCCGCCGATGACGATGAACTCTACCCCGGCGTTCACCAGCAGAGGCAGAAAGAGTTCAAACCGGGTCGTCACGGCGGGCGTCAAGGACGGCGAGGATGCGTTCGCGCTGGTCCGACGGCAGGGCCAAACCACGCATGGCATCAACTGTTTGCGCGAAGTCCAGGAACTTGCGCGCCCGTTCGTCCGGCGTCAGGCGCAAGTTTTCCCGGATCAGCGTGCGGTCAATGTCGCGAGCATAAAGGGCGATGATCTCCGGGAACGGCATCGGCGGCAGGTCGCTGGCGTCCAGCGGCTCCCGGTCGGGGCGGGGGGCGACGACGGGCGGCGAGTCGGGAGGATTCGGGGGCATGGCGGGGCGAAGATGCCGTCGCGCGTTCCGTTGGGCAAGCTGCCAGAGTTCACCCCAAGGCCCCGACCATCGCCCTCAGCTTGACCAGCCTCGCCTCCGTTTCGGCCAGCCGGGCGCGGTGCTCGGCGACCTTTTCGGCGGGGGCGCGGGCGATGAAGTTTGGGTTCCCCAACTGCCGGCTGGAGGCGGCCACGTCGGCTTCGGCCTTGGCGATCTCCCGTTCGAGCCGGGCACGCTCGGCCGCCACGTCCACGAGGCCGGCTAGGGGCATGAACAGCTCGCCCCACGGGGACAGCGCGGAGGGGGTGCCGCGCTCGGGCTGGTGATCGGGGTGGAGTTCGAGGTCCTCGGCGTTGATCATCCGGCGCAGGGCGCGGACGCAGGCGGCGAAGGGCCAGGCGTCGCGCCCGGTTTCGTCCACGATCTCCTCGCGCAGGCGCAGGACGAACCGCGCGGGGCGGCTGCCGGGGACGCCGTATTCGGCGCGGAGGTTGCGGGCCAGGCGGACGGTTTCGTAGAGTTCGGCCGTCCAGCGTTGGGCGGCGGGGACCTCGGCCTCGTCGGCGGAGAGGCGCAACGGGCCGGTGAGCTCGTGATACATCAAGAAGCTCTGACGCCGACGCGGGCGGCCGAGCCGTTCGGCGGCCGGGGGCGGGGCGGAAGCGCCGGCGCGGGGCGGGAAGGTCAGCCGGGCGGAAAGCTCCTCGGTCAGGTGCGGCATGAAGGGATGCACGAGGCCGAGGAAGCCCGTCAGGACGCGATACATCGTGAACAACGCCGATTGCTTGGCGATGGCGCGCTCGGTGACAGCCGGGGTGCTGCCGTCGCCGTTCGCGGTCGGCGGTTGGTAGCCCAGGATATCGGTCTTGGCGGCCTCGACAAACCAGTCGCAGTAGTCGTTCCAGAAGAAGCCATATAACAGCTGCGCGGCCTCGCTGAAGTTGTAGGCGTCGAACGCGGCGGCGACCTTGATCTGCGTGTCGCGGAGCTTGGCTTCGATGTCTAAGACATACGGGGCCGGCCGATACGCGATGCGGGTGCCGAAGGGAACCGCCGGTTCCTGCATCTGGTAGAAGCGGGCGGCGTTCCAGATCTTGTTGGCGAAGTTGCGGCCTTCCTCGACCTGCTTTTCATCGAAGCGAATGTCTTGACCCTGCGGCGCGATGCGTAACAGCCCGAAGCGCACGCCGTCCGCGCCGAACCGGCCGATGAGTTCCAGCGGGTCCGGCGAGTTGCCGAGCGACTTGGACATTTTCTTGCCCTTGGCGTCGCGGATCAGGCCGGTGAAGTAAACGTTGCGGAACGGGACGTTGTCCGCCATCGCATCCGTCTGGCCCGGTTGGAATTCCATGCCGGCGATGATCATGCGCGCGACCCAGAAAAAGATGATATCCGGCGCGGTAACCAGGATGTTAGTCGGGTAAAACTTGGCTCGCGTTTCCGCGTCCATCGTCTCATACGCCCAGAGCCAACTGGAGAACCAGGTGTCGAGCGTATCTTCGTCCTGCCGCCAGCCGTCGCCGGGGCTTTCGAGTTGGACCTGGGTTCCGCCGTCGGGTCCATACCACGCGGGGATGCGGTGGCCCCACCAGACCTGGCGGGAAACGCACCAGTCCTGGATGTTTTCGAGCCACTGCGCGTAAACCTTTTCGTGATATTCAGGAAAGAACCGGATGAGGCCGTCGCGCACGGCGTTGAGAGCCTCGGCGGTTTTCGGATATTTCAGAAACCACTGTTCGCTCAGACGTGGCTCGACGGGGACTTGAGAACGTTCGCTGAAGCCGACGTTGTTCTCATAGACTTCTTCCCTCGTTAACAGGCCAAGTTCCGCCAACAACTCCCCCGCCCGCCGGCGCGCGGCGAAGCGTTCCAGGCCGTTGAGTTCCGGCATTTCGGGGCAGTTGATCGTGCCGTCGGGGTGCAGCACGTCCGGGGCGGGCAGGCCGTGGCGTTGGCCGACCTCGAAGTCCACGCGGTCGTGCGCGGGGGTGATCTTCAGCGCGCCCGTGCCGAAGGCCGGGTCCACCGCGGCGTCGGCGATGACGGGGATCGGGGCGCGCGGGAAGGGGCGCCAGACGGTCTTGCCGACAAGGTCCTGGTAGCGTCCGTCGTTCGGGTGAACGGCCACCGCCACGTCGGCCATGATGGTCTCCGGGCGGGTCGTGGCGATCTCAATGGCGCGGCCGGATGGGTCGTCGCAGACCTCGTAGCGCACGGTGTAGAGCGTGCCCCGCTGCGGTGTCGGGATGACCTCCTCGTCGGACAGCGCCGTTTGCGCCGCCGGGTCCCAGTGAACCATGCGCCGGCCGCGGTAGATGAGACCTTTTTGGTAGAGGTCCACGAACACCGCCTGCACGGCGTGGGCGTAGCCCTCGTCCAGCGTGAACCGCTCCCGGCCCCAGTCGCAGGAGCAGCCGAGACGCTTGAGCTGTTCGACGATGATGCGCCCGTGTTTTTCCCGCCATTGCCAGATGCGCTCCACGAACGCCTCCCGGCCCAGGTCGCGGCGGCCGAGCTTCTCGTCCTTGCGGAGGGCGCGCTCTACGACGGTCTGCGTCGCCAGGCCGGCGTGGTCGGTGCCGGGCAGCCACAGGACCTCGTGGCCGGTTTGCCGGGCGCGGCGGGCGAGCACGTCTTGGATGGTGTTGTTGAGGACGTGGCCCAGGGTCAGGACGCCGGTGATGTTCGGTGGCGGCATCACGAGGGAGAAACCCGGCTTGGGCGACTTCGCGTCCGCCGCGAAGCAGCCGCTCTCGGCCCAGCGCGCCTGCCACTTCCGCTCGACGTCGCCGGGTTCGTAGGCCTTGGGAATTTCGTTCACGGTGGGAAGGTCGGGGGCATCGGGCGCGGTTACAAAACGGGCCGCTAAGAAACAGTCACCACCCCCGAAACGCAAAAACCGAGGTGGACGGCGCGAGGGACCGCGCCGTCCACCTCGAAACCGGCACGGAAGCTGCACTGGAAAAGGCTTGCGGAACTTTCCTCGTTCCGGCAATCTGCCGCTTCCTTTTTCCGTCTTCCATGCGTCTCCCCTCCGCCCGCGCCGTTCTGCTCACCGCCGGCCTGCTCGCGTCGTCCGCCCTGCCCGCCCTTCGCGCCGCCGAAACGCAGGGGGCGTGGACGCTCTTCAAATACGACAACCGCGACTACGTCACGGTGGCGAACCTCGCCAATTTCTACAAGCTCCAGAACGCGGGCGAGGGCAAGGCCGTCCTCTTGCGCTCGCCGGGCTGCTCCATCCAGGGGCAGGCGGGGTCGAAGGAGCTCGTCATCAACGGGGTCAAGTTCATCCTGTCCTACGAGCTGCTGCCCCAAGGGGAAGACGTGCTGCTCTCGCGCATTGACCTGACGAAGCTCGTCGAGCCCGTTCTGCGCCCGAACAAGATGCGTAACGCCCGCCCCATTCGCACCATCGTGCTGGACGCGGGGCACGGCGGGCACGACCGCGGGGCCGTGTCGGCTTACGGCAACGAGAAGGACTTTGCCCTGGACGTCTGCCTGCGGACCCGCGCCCTGCTGCTCAAGCGCGGGTTCCGCGTGGAGATGACCCGCGCGGACGACACCTTCATCCCGCTCAACGAGCGCGCCCGCTACGCCTCCCGCTTCCGCGACGGGCTGTTCGTCTGCGTGCA
>CAXTFX010000183.1:0-8251 GCA_964243185.1 uncultured Chthoniobacterales bacterium | reverse complement strand
GGCCCGGGCGGTCTCCAACCCGCCCCCGCCACCCCCGGCGCGGCCTGCCGCGGTGCCGCCCCCGCCGCCGCCAACCTCGGTTCACCGTGCGCCGGCGCCCCCGTCGAGGGTTCCGGCGAACGCGGGCCAGGGGAGAAAGTCCGGCCCTTCCCCGCTGCTCGTCTTCGGCGTGCCGGCGGTGATCGTCGGGCTGGGCATCATCGGTCTGGTGGTCTATTTCCTCTCCCGTCCGGTCAAGCCCGACCCCTCGCCGGACCCCGGCCCGACGCCCCGGCCGACGGCCTCCGCGACGCCCACGGCCGCGCCCTCCGCCGCGCCCACGGCTTCTCCCTCCGCGGCGCCGGTGGTTCCCCCGGAGTTCGTGCTGGCTGGCGGGGTTCGCCCGGCGGACGCCGTCTTCGAGTTGAGAGGCCGGGCCGTGACCCCGACGCGGGGGGACGGCGGGCGCCTGGTGATCCCCGTCTCCGGCGGTAACGGGGAGCCGCTCAAGGTTTCGGCCCGCGGTTACGAGCCGCAAACCCTGCTCGCCACGGCCGGCGGCTCCCGGCCGGGCACCCTGGAGCTCGCGCGCCAGACGGTGCGCGTGCCCATCGTGGCCGAGCGCAACCGCGCGGATTACGCCACGGCCGTGTTCACCATGCTGGAGCCCCTGCCCGCCGAGAAAACGGCCGTCCCCGTGGAGGCCAACCCGATCCCGGTAGAGCTCAACACCCTGCCGGCGGCGGCGGACCTGCCCACGGGGATCTACCGCGTGAACCTCCAGGGGCCGGGCGGCCCGGCGGACCCGGCGGCGCCCTCCTTCGCGCTGCTCGGGAGCCTGGCGGTGCGCGCCGGGGAGGCGGTCTCCGTGGCGTTGCCGCCCTCCTTCGCGGGGCGTTACCAGCAGGAGTTCACCACGCGGCTGGACCCGACGACGACGGTGGCCGTCACCCGGGTGCTGGTCCTCGAGCCGGGTCTGGGCGGCGGGCACGTGGACGACACCTACGTGCCGACGACCAACGGCACGAGGGGGACGCCCGAGCAACTGCGCGGCGTGCCCGTGGGGGGGCTGCGTCTTGACGAGCGGGGGACGTTGCGCGGGCTGATCCGCTTCACCCAGCTCGGCGCGAAGGACATCTCCTACGACGAGCAGTTCGAGATCACCTACGCGCCGCAGACCCGGCGCCTGACCATCCAGGGCGGCGACTGGGAGGTCGAGCCGGACGCGCCCGCGCTGGCGGCCCAGTTGTTGAAAAAGCAGGGCCGCCCCCCGCACAAGAGCAAGCCCCCGCCGCACCCGCTGGCCCGGTTGGAGTAGAACGTCCCCCGCCCGGAAACCCCGATGCCCGCGCCACGCCGGTTCACCCCGCCGGAAGTCTGCCCCGTCTGTGGGGAGGACGACGTGCCCCGCCGCGCCCGCGCCTGCCCGGGGTGCGGCGCCGACGAGCGCAGCGGCTGGGGCCTGGACGCCGACGCCGCCGCCGACGACGGGGAGGACCCCTTCGACTACGACGGGTTCGTCCGCGGGGAGTTCGGCGGCGGCGGGGGCGGCCGGCTGCGGCCGACGAACCTGCGGCGGCGCTGGTGGATCGCCGGGGTCGTCGTGTTCCTGCTGGTGCTCCTCAGCGGCCTGGGCCTGGGGTTGTGGCCGTGACCGGCGGTGAGTCTCAGCCCGTGAAGAACGTGGCCAGCTCCAGCCGGAGCGCGGGCACGGCCGTGGAAGCCAACGTGCCACCGTCGGTCGCGGCGAAGATGCGCCGTTCGCGGTAGAGTCCGTCGCGCGGCTGCGTGTAAACTTCCACCAAGCCACGCTCGGGGCGCACGATCCAGTATTCGGGAATGTCGGCCTCCGCGTAGAGGTCGGCCTTCTCGCGGTCGGCGTCCAGGGTCGTCACGGAAACCTCCACGGCGAGTAGGGCCGTGGTCGGATGTGAGGTGAGATAATTGCTTTCCGCCCCGGCGGTCACGGCCATATCCGGCTCCGGCATGGAGTCGCGGAGGGCCAGGGGATGCTCCTGGCGAACGTATTGGTCCGCGCCAATGCGGGTGAAAAACATCCGGTAGAGGCGGTCAACGGTTACGGCATGGAGGGGGGAGGCAGACATCTTCTCGATGATGACCCCGCGGATCAACTCCGTGCGCCGCCCGTTCTCGTTGCGTTCCGGGAGCCGTTGGTATTCCTCGACGCTGACGAGGCGAACCGGCGGGGGAGCGGGCGGCAGGGCGACGGTGCTCATAACGGCGACAGCGTAGGCTGCTGCATTGCAGCCGGCAAGCTTGCGCCCCCGCCCTCACCACCCCAGCACCTTCGCGAAGATCAGCGGGGCCACGATGGTCGCGTCGCTCTCGATGACGTATTTGGGCGTGTCCTTGCCCAGCTTGCCCCAGGTGATCTTCTCGTTGGGAACGGCCCCGGAATAGGACCCGAACGAAGTCGTCGAATCGCTGATCTGGCAGAAATATCCCCACAGCGGCACCCCCGTCCGCTGCAAGTCCTGGTGCAGCATCGGCACGACGCAGATCGGGAAATCCCCCGCGATGCCCCCGCCGATCTGGAAGAAGCCAATCGTTTTCCCGCCCACCGCCGTGTTCGTGTACCACTCCGCCAGCTCCATCATGTATTCGATGCCCGTCCGCACCGTGTGGACGTTCTTCACGTCCCCGCTGATGACGTGCCCGGCATACATGTTGCCCAGCGTCGCGTCCTCCCAGCCGGGGACGATCATCGGCAGGTTCCGCTCCGCCGCCGCCATCATCCACGAGTTCGCCGGGTCGATCTGGTAGCTCCCCTTCAGCTTCCCCGAGAGCAGGATGCGATACATGAACTGGTGGGGAAACAGCCGTTCCCCCCGCCCGTCCGCCGCGACCCATTCCTCCAGCACCGCCGCCTCGATCCGGCGCATCGCCTCCATCTCGGGGATGCAGGTGTCCGTTACCCGGTTCATGTGCCGGTCCAGGAGCGCCTGCTCGTCGTCCGGCGTCAGGTCGCGGTAGTTCGGGATGCGCTCATAATTGTCGTGCGCGACGAGGTTAAAGATGTCCTCTTCCAGGTTCGCCCCCGTGCAGCAGATGGCGTGGATCTTGCCCTGCCGGATCATCTCCGCCAGCGACAGCCCGAGTTCCGCCGTGGACATCGCGCCGGCGAGGGTCATCAGCATCGGGTTCCCCGCGTCCACGTGCCGCGAATACCCCTCCGCGGCGTCCTTTAGCGCCGCGGCGTTGAAGTGGCGGTAGTGGTGGTCAATGAAGCGGGAAACGGGGCCGGCGGCGGTGGTTGGGGTGCTCATAAGGAAAGGGCGGGCAATTAGCCACGGGAGGGCCGCGGGGGAAACCCGGAAGGACGACCGCCGGAAGACGAGGTCCCAGGGTAGGAGGTCAAGGTGGCAAGCGATTCCGCGTGCGGCGCCCGACCCGCTCTCGCGACGGCCGCCCAACCGGGCGCGTTCCTGACCTGTGAGGTGAGCGCCGTGGTCCATCTCTCCGCCGTCCCGACCGGCCCTTCCACCAGACGACCCAGGCTTCGAGGATGCGAGACGGCACGGCGGCTTCGTGGGCGCTCCCGTCATCGTATCGGTTCGTCGGGCAACCCGGCCGGGTGCATTTCACCCGTCTTCCCAGCCGACGACACGGCGGGACGAGGGAAAATTTCCTTGGCCCGCCGGGGCTCCTCCGCCGTGGCCAGCGCCGCGGTGGAGGACTTTCCCCAGCGCCGGCGAGCGGTCTCTACCCGTGCCCTCGTCCAGCGGGCAACCGCCGCCGGCACCCTTTCCTTCCCGGTGAGCTTGGCACCGGCCGCGCCCCTAGATTGAATAGGTAATTCCCTGATGGTCAGAAATTTAGCTTTTTGCCACAACGAAATCACTCTTGATGCGTGGCCTCCCCAGCTCCACGGTCCCGCTTGCCGTCGCGTCGTCTCTCCCGACCCGGGTGGCGAGCCGGGGAACGGACACGGACTTCCCACCGCCGAGCCGGGCGAAGGTCAAGGAGCCTGCCCACGGGCGTCAAAGCGTGGCTCCGGGGGCCGCCAACGGCCCGGAGCTGTGGACCGAGCCAGTCGCGGGCACGCCGGTGTGAAGAAAGTCTGTAACTCTGCAACCAGTTTTCCGCATACCCAGTAAACCACCACGAATCGCACTATGAATACCACATCCCCCCTGTTCCCCGCCCTCCGCCATCGGCCCACATACCCGGCGCGCACCACACGAGTCAACAGAGTCTGCTCTGCCTTGTGCACCCTGGCTTCCCTCGTCGGCATCATCGTATTGTTTGCGCCGCTCGGCGCCCGTGCCCAGTCCAACGCCGTGGACCCGGGTTTCCAGATGCCCGTGTTCACCGTGCAGGACTTGGCACCGGGGGTAAAGGTCCTGCCGGACGGCCGCTTTTTCAGTTACTCGGCTCCGTTCGTCAACGGCTTCGATCGGATCAACGGTGAGGCGCGCGGCAACCTGCTGCGCTTCAATGCCGACGGCACCCTGGACCGCGGCTTTCTGCTGGATGCGCGTCTCCGCGGCGTCGCGGTGCAAGCGGTGGCCCCCGCGCCGAACGGCCAACTGATCATCGGCGGATCCCGCAACGCCAACGACGCTTACCAGGTTTACCGGCTCAATTCCGATGGGACGCTGGACCCGGCGTTCAACAGCGGCGCGGCCAGCACACAGGCCGCCCTGAACTTTTTCATCCGCGCGGTGGTCCTCCAAGCCGACGGCAAGGTGCTGGTGGGCGGCGATGGCTTCGATCGCGTCGGCAATGGCACACGCATTCTGGTTCGCCTCAATACCGACGGCACGTTGGACGCGGCTTTCGCCCCAGTGCTAGCGGATGAAAATGTTTTTGGCGGCAACGGAGGCATCACCACAAACACTGGCATCCGCCTTCAACCCGACGGAAAGATCGTGATCGCCGGGAGCTTCGACAACGTCAACGGCGTGAGCGTCCCCGCCGTCGCCCGGCTCAACCCCGACGGGAGCTTGGATGCCGCCTTCTCGCCGTCTGGCTTCAGCATCAAATTCTCTTCCACATCCACGCGATCCAGCGCGATTCGCTCTGTCACTCTACAGCCGGATGGAAAGATGGTGCTCGGGGGCCGTTTCAACCCGCAGCAAGACCCTGCTGGCGTCAACGGCACGACCTATCAATACCTCGTCCGGCTCAACCCCAATGGCAGCCTAGATTCCACGTTCAATGCTGCACGTCCTGGTATTTTCGCTTCCAATACTTACAGCGTCGAATTGTTGCCTGACGGTCATATCCTCTCGGCTACGTTTGCCTCCGGGGGTTCGCTCCTGCGCTATAACGCTGACGGCTCGCTGGACACTGCTTACAACGACCGGCTCCCGAAACTACAGGTCCGCTACGGTGGCCGGGAAGACCTCGGCTCCCCCTTCGTTTACACCATGGGCTCCGACCCCACGGGCCGGGTGGTGATCGCGGGTCAGTTTGACGTGGTAGGAGGAACCCCCCGACCGGGGCTGGCGCGTCTGAACGCGGACGGCACCCTGGATGACTCCGTGAACCCCGGCCTGCTGCAGGACAACATCAACCCGATCAACCTCGCCGTGCGTCCCGACGGCACCATCCTGGCGGCCGGCTTCTTCGACGCGGTGAACGGGACCCCGCGTCCCGGCTTGGCCCTGCTCAACGCGGACGGCTCGTTGAACCCCTTCGTGCCCCTGGGTCCGTTCATCGTGGATCAGGGGACCCTGTTCACGCCGAATTTTCTGGCCCAGCCGGATG
Organism: uncultured Chthoniobacterales bacterium; assembly: GCA_964243185.1. Classification (GTDB taxonomy): domain Bacteria; phylum Verrucomicrobiota; class Verrucomicrobiia; order Chthoniobacterales; family SZAS-18; genus CAXTFX01. The sequence continues at coordinate 2,539 of CAXTFX010000183.1, read as the reverse complement.
GGAGGGCGCTGCTCTTTGGCTCCACGGCGGCGGACGCCAACTCCCAGGTCGGTTTCACCTACCTGCGGCTCAACGCCGACGGCAGCGTGGACCGAAGCCTGACCGCCGACCCCGCTGTCACCGGCTTTAGTTCCGCGCTGCTCGGGAGCGACGGGCGCTACCTCGTCAGCCTTGGCCGAAACGGCATCGCGCAGGCCATCGTCAACGGCACACTGCTCCAGCGGCTCAAGGCCGACGGTTCGCTCAACGCGGGTTTCAAGACCGGCATCGACACGGCCAGCCTAGTCACGCGCGACCCGACCACCAAGGAGATCACCGACGTGCCCGAGGGCGACGGACCGGGCCCTAGCCGTCCAGTCTGACGGCAAGATTCTCTTCAAATATTTTGATGGCGCCAACTACCGGCTGGTGCGCTTGAACGTTGACGGCTCGTTGGACACTTCCTTCACCACCGGAATCGTGCCGGACATCGGGACGGTGCCCGGAGGTGACTTCCCGCAGATCACCGATCCGCTCACCGGCCAGGTCAGCTAGGTCTTCGCCACCGTCGCCGGCACGTCCGGGCCGACCAGCGCGCAGGCGTTGGGGGACGGCCGCATCCTCGTCACCGGCCAATTCGCCTCTTACAATGGCCAGCCTGCCGGCGGCATCGTGCGCCTGAACGCCAACGGCACCCGGGATGCGAGCTTCGATACGAGCAGCGGCGCAGGGTCTTCCGCCGCGCTCCCAAACTATGGCTACACCCAGCCAAAGGTGGACGCCGTCCAGGTCCAGCCCGACGGCCGACTGCTGCTAGCCGGAACCTTCGACAGCTTCAACGGTGCCGCCCTGCCCGGCCTCGCCCGCCTCAACGCCGACGGCAGCGTGGACGCGAGCTTTGCGGTGCCCGTGGCCAATGCCAGCCAGGCCAGCATCAACGGTAGCAACCAGAGCTTCTTGCTCCAGGAGCGCGACGGCAGCCTCCTGCTGGCCGGCAACTACGTCGCCACCAACGGCGCCACCGCGGGGACCATCTTCAAACTGACGCCTGACGCGCAGCCACCCGGGGCGGTCTCGCCGACCTTCACGCCCGGTGCCGGCACCGACTCGACGGTGCGGGCCATCGTCTATCAGCCCGACGGCCGGGCGCTCATCGGCGGGGCGTTCACCTCCTACCGGGGTGTTTCCCGCAACGGGGTGGCCCGCGTCAACCCCGACGGCAGCCTGGACGCCTCCTTTGACCCCGGCAGCGGCGCCGACGACACCGTCAACGCCCTGCTGCTCCTGCCCAACGGCCAGGTGCTCGTCGGCGGGGACTTCAGCTCCTTCAACGGCGTGGCGCGCAACGGGGCCGTGCGCCTGAACGCCGACGGCCGCGTGGACCCCGCCTTCGACGCCGGCCTGGAGGCCGGCGGATTGCCGCCCGTCACCGCGGCGGCCAGCGGCGGCCACCCCTTGTCACCTGACCCGGTGCCCAAGCGCATGGTCCATGCCAAAGGCACCAACACGCCGGGCTTTGTCTCCGGTCTGGCGCTGGACGCCAACGGCAAGCTCGTCCTCGCCGGCTTGTTCCAGCGCACCAAGGGCGCCCCCACCCCAGCCGTCACCCGCGTGCTGCCTGCCGCCGGGGCCTCCGACCCCGATTTTGACCACACCGCTGGGGCCCCCGACGGCCGCGTCAAAGCCGTGAGCCTACAGAAAGACGGCAAAATCGTGATCGCTGGCCTCTTCGATCGCACCGGCAACGCGGGTCGCAAGAACGTCGCCCGTCTGAATACCGATGGCACTCCGGACACCGGCTTCAACCCCGGCGCCGGCGCGGAGGGCGGCGCCGTCAACGCGCTACTCGTCCAGGACGACGGGAATATTGTGCTCGGCGGTGAATTTCTGCGCACGGCCGGCCAGCCCCGCAACCGACTGGCGCGCCTGACTTCCAACGGCGACCTGGACACCGCCTTCGACCCTGGGGCCGGCGCCGACGGCGCCGTGCGCGCCTTGGCCCCGGCTCCCAACAACGCCGTGCTGGTGGGCGGAGACTTCAAGAATCTGGACGGCTTGCTGGCCGCCGCCTTTAGCCGCGTCAAGAGTGACGGCCGACCCGACCCACCTTCGTGGCTAACTCCGCCGGCGGGGCCAACGGCACGGTGGCCGCCATCGCCATCAGCCCAAATGGCGGCGCGGCCCTGGTGGGTGGGGACTTCTCGCGGGTAGCCAACAGCGACCGCAACCGCCTTGCCTTGGTGGACAACTCCGCCGCAACCGTGGGGGCCGGCGTCTCGGTGGTGGGCGCTCCCGCGCAAGGCGGCTTCCTGGTCAGCCGCACCGGCAGCCTGGATGCCGCCATCACCCTCTTTTACCACAACGGCGGCTCGGCCGTCCGCGGCGTGGATTACGAGACCTTCTCCGGCAGCCTTACCTTTGACGCCGGCCAGAGCGAGGCCATCATCGCCGTGACGCTGCTGCCCGGGGCCAACCGCAACAAGAAGGTCAAGGTGTTCCTGGACGCGGCGCCCAACGGGGAATACCAGATCGGCAAGGCCCAGAGCAAGGTGTTCCTGAG
>CAXTFX010000182.1:0-8289 GCA_964243185.1 uncultured Chthoniobacterales bacterium | reverse complement strand
GGCGTGGAGGAGGTGCGCCGGGCCAACGCGCTGCTGGCCGAGTGCAAGCGCGAGCTGCGCGCGGAGGGTCACGCCTTCGACGAGAAGCTCCCCGTGGGCATCATGATCGAGGTCCCCAGCGCCGCCATCTGCGCGCACCAGTTGGCGCGGGAGGTGGATTTCTTCTCCATCGGCACCAACGACCTGATCCAATACACCGTCGCCGTGGACCGGGTGAACGAGCGCATCGCGCACCTCTACGAACCGACGCACCCCGCCATCCTGTCGCTCATCAAGATGACCGTGGAAGCCGCCCACGCGCACGGCATCTGGGCCGGGGTGTGCGGGGAGATGGCCGGCGACGTCGTGCTGACGCCGCTGCTGCTGGGCCTGGGCATTGACGAGTTGAGCGCCAGCGCCCCCGCCGTCCCGCGGGTCAAGCGCGCCGTGCAGAGCCTGGAACTCGGCGCCTGCCAGGACCTCGCGGCGCGGGCGGGCGAGATGGAAACGGCGGGGGAGATCCTCGCGGAGTGCGAGCGCGTGGTGCTGGAGTTCTACCCGGATCTGCTGGGGTGAACGGTGCTTCGGCGCCAGCGATGAACCCGGCCTACGCGCAGGCCCGCTTCCGGTCCGGTCCCCCGCCCGGAGGGCATTGGCCGACCCGGTTCGCCGTGGTCACGGCCTTGCAACCCGCGCGGGGAACCCGCCGCCTTGGTGGCGCGCCAAGCGGCGGCCTCGCGGATGCGCGCGGTCACCTGCTGATCGGCCGGGTGGGCGCCCTGGTCCAGGGCGGTCAAGACTTCGGCGATCCCTTCCTTGGGAACGAGGCGCCGAACGGGCCCCGAGCGATGCGGGGGTTGATCTCATCACGGCAAAGGTCCCCGCCCGGGCTCACGTCGTGGGCCGGTGACGGTGCTGGTGATGGGGATCGGGCGTGTGCGGGTGGGCGTGGACCAGCGGCTCGCGGCGGTGCCAGTGGCTGTGCGGCTCGCCGGGGGAGCGTCCGCGACGTGGGCGTGCTGGTGGTGCCCGTCGTCGTGGCGGTGCCGGTGCGCGTGCGCCATCGCCTCGTGGGCGTGGGGGGGGGCTCGTGTTGCTCGGAGAGGTGCAGCCACACGCCGACGCCCATCAGCGCCGCGGCGGGCCAGAAGAGCGCGGCCGGTTTCTCCCCAGGGCCAAGCAGGAGAGCGCCGCGCCGACGAAGGGCGCGGTGGAGAAGTAAGCCCCCGTGCGGGCCGCGCCGAGGTGCCGCAGGGCGAGCACGAAGCAGACGAGGCTCACCCCGTAGCTCAGGAACCCGAGCACCCCGGCCCCGGCCCACGCCAGGGAGAAAGGCGGTCGCTCGGTCGCCAGTCCCAGCGCGAGGTTGACCGTGCCGGCTGCCAAACCCTTCCACATGGCGATCTGCGCCGGGTCGGCGGCGGAGACCTTGCGGGTGAAATTGTTGTCCGCCCCCCAGGAGAGCCGGGACGAGTCGCCCCCCTGCCAGGAGAGCAGCAGACCGCCGGCGACGATGGCCGCCATGCCGAGGGCGATGCGGCGGTCGAAGTGTTCCCGGAAGGCGAACCACGCCAGCAGCGCGGTGAGCACCCCTTCCAGGTTGAGCAGCAGCGAGCCCGTCGCCGCCGGCGTGGCCCGCAGGCCGGAGAGCAACAGCACGGGCGCCAGGATGCCGCCGCAGAGGATCCGCGGCGGCCAGCCAGGGCAGGTCCGCCCGGGCCAGCCTGGCTTCCCCGGCGCCCGTAGCCGCCGGGGGGCGGAGCCGCCGCCACGCCGCCAGCCCCAGCCCGGAGCCGAGGTAGAGCAGCCCGGCCAGGGTCAGCGGGGGCAACCCGCCCAGCAGGGATTTGGCGAGCGGCACGCTCGCGCCGAAGAGCCCGGCGGCGAGGAGGGCGGGGCGGACACCGGGTTTCATGCGGGGAAGTGTCTCACCGGGACGCGCGCTACAACCGCACCTTCTTCAACCGCAGCGCGTTCGCGATCACCGACACCGAGCTCAGGCTCATGGCCGCACCGGCGAGGATCGGGCTGAGGAGGACGCCGAAGAACGGATACAGCAGGCCCGCGGCCACCGGGATGCCCAGGGCGTTGTAGAAGAAGGCGAAGAACAGGTTCTGCCGGACGCTGCGCATGGTCGCCCGCGACAGGGCGACCGCGCGGGCGATGCCCCGCAGGTCCCCCCCGACCAACGTCACGGCGGCGCTCTCCATCGCCACGTCGGTGCCGGTGCCCATCGCGATGCCGACGTCGGCGGCGGCGAGGGCGGGCGCGTCGTTGACGCCGTCCCCGGCCACCGCCACGACCTGCCCGGCTTCCCGCCGCCGCTGGACGTGCGCGTGCTTGGCGGCCGGGGACACGCCCGCTGCCACCTCGGTGATGCCGAGGGTGCGGCCGACCGCCTCGGCGGTGCGGGGGTGGTCGCCCGTGAGCATGACCACCCGCAGGCCCAGGCGGCGCAGTTCCTGGAGCGCCGCCGGGGTGGACGCTTTGATCGGGTCCGCCACGGCCAGCACGCCGGCGGTCCGGGCGGCGATGGACACGAAGACGGCGGTTTGTCCCTCCGCCTGCAGCCGCTCCGCCGCGGCCCGGAGCGGCCCCGCGTCGCGCACCCCGCGTTCCTCCTGGAAACGGAGGTTGCCGATGAGCACCGGGCGCCCGCCGACCCTCCCGGAAACGCCGCCGCCGGTGGTGGACTCGAACCCTTCCGCTTGACCCAGAGCGACGCCGCGCTCCCTGGCCCCGGCCACGATGGCGGCGGCCAACGGGTGTTCACTACCCTGTTCCAGGGAGGCGGCGGTCGTCAGCAAATCCTGCTCGTCCACGCCTGGCGCGGGGATGATCTCGGTCAGCCTTGGCTTGCCTTCCGTCAAGGTGCCGGTCTTGTCCACGACCAGCACCGTGACCTTCTCCAACCGCTCCAGCGCCGCGGCGTTTTTGACCAGCACGCCCGCCTGCGCGCCGCGGCCGACGCCGACCATGATGGACATCGGCGTGGCCAGCCCCAGGGCGCACGGGCAAGCGATGATGAGCACGGCCACGGCGTTGATGAGCGCATGGGCAAAACGCGGCTCGGGTCCCAGCCACGCCCACAGGCCGAAGGTCAACAGGGCCGCCGCGAGCACGGCGGGCACGAACCAGCCGGCGACCCGGTCCGCCAACGCCTGGATGGGCGCGCGGCTGCGCTGGGCCTCGGCCACCATCGTGACGATGCGGGCGAGCACGGTGTCGCTCCCGACGCGCTCGGCCCGGAGGGTGAAGCTGCCCGTCCCGTTGACGCTCCCGCCGGTGACGGGGTCGCCCGCCGCCTTCCCGACCGGCATGGACTCGCCGGTCAGCGTGGACTCGTCCACGGAGGTTTTACCGTCGAGAATCCGGCCGTCCACCGGCACCTTTTCGCCCGGCCGCACCCGCAGCCGGTCGCCGATCGCCACGTCGGCGAGCGGCACGTCTTCCTCCTCCCGGCCGTCGGCGCGCAGCCGGCGGGCGGTCTTCGGCGCGAGGTCGAGCAGCGCGCGGATCGCCCCGCCGGTGCGGGCCCGGGCGCGCAGCTCGAGCACCTGGCCCCACAGGACCAGGACGGTGATGACCGCGGCGGACTCGAAGTAAACCCCGACCGGCGCCGTGCCGTGACCGGCGTGGTCGGCGGCGCCGGCCACCACCCGCGCGAACAGCCCCGGCGCCAGCATGACCGCGGCGCTGTAGAGGAAAGCCGCGCCCACCCCGAGGGCGATGAGCGTGAACATGTTCAGGTGCCGGTTGCCCACCGAGCGCCAGCCCCGGACAAAGAACGGCCAACCCGCCCAGAGCACGACGGGCGCCGTCAGCGCGAACTGGGTCCAGCGCGAGAGGTCCCCCGCCAGCCCCGGGGGCGCGCCGGGCACCAGGTGAGCCATCGCCAGGAGGAACACCGGCAGGGTCAACGCCGCCCCGACCTGGAGCCGGCGCGTCATGTCGGTCAGCTCGGCGTGGTCCTCGGGCGCGTCCCCCGCCACCGTTCTCGGCTCCAGCGCCATGCCGCACTTGGGGCAGTCGCCCGGCTGGTCCCGCTCGATCTCCGGGTGCATCGGGCAGGTGTATTTGCCGGCCGGGGCGCCCCGGGTCGGGAGCTTTGTCTGGGGCGTCCTCCCAGCGGGGGGCGGTTCAACGGCTCCCGCGGGGCCGGGGTGGCAGCAGGTGTGCGGCGGCGCGAGGAACCGGGTCCGACAACCCTGGCTGCAGAAGTAGAACGTCTGCCCGTCCCGCCCGGCGGAGAGGGCATCCGCGGTTTCCACCGTCATGCCGCAGATCGGGTCAACGGCGGTGGCGGGAAGTCGGCGCGAAACGCCCTCCGGGTGGTCGGATGGTTGACGGGTTTTCATGGGCGGGGTGCCGGAGTTTGGTTAAGGAGCCTGCCGGCGGGAGGGTAGGCCGCCGGAGCCGATGCTCACGAGGTCCGCTCCCGCACGTCCTTGTGACTGCCCTTCAGGGGCGGGGTGAAGGCGTTGTAAGCCACCGTGAGGCAGACGGCGAACGCCGCGGAGCCGAGGGCGAGGGCCACGTTGTAATAGGCCGGCGCGGTGACGGAAAGCCGGATGAACACCGTGGCCAGCGCGAAGCCCGAGTTGCGGAACACGATCTGGTAGCTGGAACTGTAGCGCAGCGACAGGAAGATGAGCAGGATGTCACTGAACACGAGGATGGTGAAGAACGTGTCGAAGAACCGCCCGGCCGTTCCCCGGCTCCCGTAGTTCCAGACGTCCCGCGCGCCGATGCCGATGAAGGTCGCCAGCAGGGCGAGGGCGAGGAGGCGCTTGGTGGAGCGGAAGCGGTCCTGGGCGGCCTGGGTGTTGGTGATGCGGCGGTGTCGCTGGAGGCGGTAGAACGAGCCGATGGCCACGAACGTGAGCAGACCCCCGAACGCATCGGTCACGATGGGCAGGAGCGAGGCGGACACCAGCTCCCAGCGGATCGGTTCGTCGAAGTGGACGAACTCCTGGAACGATTCCCGCAGCAGGATGATGGACAGGATCTCGAACTGTTTGCCCAACGAGTCGGAGATGGACTCGGGCAGCACGAAGACCAACCCCAGGATTTCAAAGCCGAGCAGGACCGAGAACGCCGTGCTGACGGCGTGGAAGTGGTTGGTGGGCACCAGGCCCGCCAGGGGCGGCGGCAGGAGCCCGCGCCGGCTGGCCTCGATGACGAGCAGCGCCCCGAGGAAGGCCCAGACCAGCACGTTGCCGACGCGGCGCTGGGTGCGGGCATCCTTCCAGAACGCCTCCGCCGCGCCGTAGAGCGGGTCGGTGAGGCGGAAGAGCCGGTCAGAGAGTCGAAGGTTCACGGGGGAGGTTAAAGGATCGCTCCCCGGCCGGAGAACAGCGGCGGGCGGGAGCGGCGCAGGGTTACTCTCGACCCCGCCTCCCCGCCACCCCTTGATTTTACGCCGGGCGCGTTGGGCAGGCGGGGGGAGGTTCGCGCGGCACCCCGCGCCGGGTCCCGGGTCCGGAGCCCGAGTTGCGGCCGTCGGGGGCGGCACCAGAGGTTTACCCGGGGCGCCCGGGCGACGATGGTCGTGCCCCGACCGATTTTCCCATGAACGCTTTTTTCAACGCCTGGCAGCGCCGCTCCGTCGGGAACATCCTCACCTTCTTCGCCTGGGTCGGCGCCGGGGCCGTCGCCCTGTGGCTGCTCGTAAAGCTGGGCAAGGCCATCGCCTTCCTGCAGCCCGTGCTGATCCCCTTCGCCGTGGCCACGGTGCTGGCCTTCCTGCTGGAGCCCGTGGTGCGCTTCCTCTGCGCGCGCACGCGGCTCTCGCGCCCGGCGGCGGTGTCCGTGCTGCTGGGTGGTATCCTGCTGGCGGTGGCGGCCCTGGGGGTCTGGGCGGTGCCGCGGCTCTACCGCAGCAGCGCGCGCATGGTCCACGATTTCCCCGCTTTCGCCCACCAGGCGCAGGAACGGCTCAGCGCCCTGGCCGGCTCGACGGGCCGGGGCATCGAGAAGATCCAAACCGCCCTGCCCCCGGCGCCGACCCCGGCCCCGCTGGCGTCCGCACCCGCCCCGGGCGCCGCCCCCGCGCCCGTTGACCCGGCCGGCGCGCAGGCTCCCCTGGCGGGCGATCTCAACCGCGACGGCCGGCTCGACGCGGGTGACTTGCAGGACTGGTTCCAGGAGCAGTTGCCGAAGCTGGGCGAGCAGGCCCCGGCCCTGTTGAAGCGCGCGGGCGAACTCCTCCTCAGCGCCCTGGGCCGCTTCCTCGGCGCCTTTGGCGTGCTGCTCAATGCCATCATCATCCCAATCTACCTGTTCTTCCTGCTCTCGGAATCGCGCAACATCGGGCAGAAGTGGGTGGACTACCTGCCGCTCAAGGACGGCCACGCCAAGCAGGAGGCGGTGAGCATCCTCCAGGAAATCTACGGCTACGTCGTCGCCTTCTTCCGGGGCCAACTCCTCGTGTCCACCATTGACGCGGTGCTCATCGGCGGCGGGCTGTGGTTGTTCCTGGGGCTGAACTTTTCCGTGTTCATCGGCGTCCTGGTCCTCTTCCTGACCTTCATCCCCTACCTGGGTATCCTCATCTGCTACGTGCCGGCGGTGTTGATCGCCATCGTCCAGTTCGGGGACTGGCAGCACCCGCTCTACGTCGTGCTCATCATGTTCGGGGTGCAGACGTTGGAGAGCACGATCATCGCGCCCAAGATTGTCGGCGAATCCACCGGGCTGCACCCGCTCACGGTCATCGTCTCCGTCTTCGCGTGGTCGGCGCTGCTCGAGGGACCCATCGGCGCGCTGCTGGCCGTGCCGCTGACGGCTTCCCTGAAGGTGCTCATGCGCCGCTTCGTCTGGGAGCGCGCCCGGGAGCGCGCGCGGGTGCTGCCCACGGAGAAGGTCATGCCGGTGCTGCGCGCGGGCGACCGGGACCGCTTCGGCGACGGCGACCCGGACATTGAAGCCGTGCCCGCGGCCGTGGCCCACCCTGGCGATGCGCCCGCGGCCCCCGCCGGCGCCGGCACGGCCAACCCGACCACCGGCGGCGGCAAAACCGGCTGAACCCGGCGGGGCGCGGGCGGCCGCTCGTCGCGTGGAGAAAACCCCGGGCTCCCGCTTCCGGGGCCGGTCCGGCGGGCGTTCCGCCGACCCTTCGTGGAGGGAGGATTCCCGCGGACGGTGAAACTACGTTTCCCCGTATCGGGGAGTTGCCCCATATCACCTTACCGGACCGAAATTACCCGAGCAGCTTCCCCGGCGCGGGAGAATCACCCCTCGCCCACGGCACCATTCAACAAAACCCAGTTTACCCCAACACCCATGCAAGCACTCAGCACCATTCACAGCGGCACCTTCCATGACCTGATTGATTACAGCGTCGTTGACCAGAGCGGCGACAGCGTCGGCACCCTCCACAGCCTGTGGGCCGACCAGGAAACCGGCGGCCTCGAGTTCCTCGGCGTCAAGACCGGCTGGCTCTTCGGCTCCAACCACGTCGTGCCCACCGCCCAAGCGCAGGTGGACGAAGCCAGCCGCACCATCCAGGTCCCCTACGCCCTGGATTTGATCAAAGGCGCCCCGGCCATCGCCGCCGACGCCGAGATCACCGAGGACCAGGAAGCCGAGATCTACCGCTACTACGGCGTCAGCGGCGGGAGCCACCGCAGCAGCGTGGAGACGGACACGATCCGCTCCACCACCGACAAGACGACGACGACCGCCGCCGCCGCCGGCCTGACCACGGGCGCCGCGGCCGCCGCCACCCGCACGACGCACGACACCGCCGCCACGGCGACGACGCGCAGTGCCGCCCGCGAGGCCCGGGGCGGCGAGACCATCGAGGTCGCCCTCCAGGAGGAGCAGCTCAAGGTCGGCAAACGCCGCGTGGACGCCGGCGGCGTGCGCCTGCGTAAGATCGTTCGCACCGAAACCGTCAACACCCCCGTCGAGCTGCGCCGGGAGGAAGTCGTCGTCGAGCGCATCCCGGCCAGCGAGATGCGCCCCGGCGACGTGAAGGCCGCCGACTTCCAGGAGAAGGACATCAACGTGACCCTCCACCGCGAGGAAGCCGTCGTGGCCAAGGAAACCGTCGTCACCGGCGCCGTGCGCCTGCACAAGACCGAAGAAACCGAGACCCAGAACGTCTCGGACACCGTCCGCAAGGAGGACGTCGAGGTGGACCGCACCGGCGTGACCACCACCGAAACCCACCGGGACGACACCAAACCCCGCCGCTAACCACAAACTCATCAACCATCAGTAACCACCAACCAAACTCACACATGAAAGACCAAGATAAATCTAACACCACCGACAAAGAGGGCCAGCCCATCGGCACGGCCACCG
>CAXTFX010000181.1:0-8318 GCA_964243185.1 uncultured Chthoniobacterales bacterium | reverse complement strand
CCGTGCAGCCGCCGGGCTTGATCTTGAGCGTGTCGAGCGCGCGCTCGACCAGGAAGGCGACGCCGCGGCCGGTGGATTCGCGCCGGCCGGCGGACCCGCCGAGGGCGACGGGCTTGCCGGTGACGATCTCGTTGACGGTGTGGCCGACGTAGGTGGAATACGTGTCCATGAACCAGGTCATCACCTGCTCGTTGGTGCCCATGTCCGGCCCCATCACGTCGGTGCGCGGCCCGATGAAGGGGATCATCTCCTGCATGTAGCGGCGGGACAGCGCCTCCAGCTCGCGGTGGGACAAGGCGCGGGTGTCCACGGTGATGCCGCCCTTGGCGCCGCCGTAGGGCAGGCCGGCCAGGGCGCACTTCCAGGACATCCAGATGGAGAGCGCCGCGACCTCGCCGAGGTTGACGGAGGGGGCGAAGCGGGTGCCGCCCTTGGTCGGCCCCATCGTGAGCTGGTGCTGGACGCGGTAGCCGGTGAACACGCTGGTGGAGCCGTCGTCGCGGTGGATGGGCACGGCGACGGTGATGGCGCGCTTGGGCAGCAGGAGGCGCTCGCGGTCGTTGCGGTCAATGTTGAGGTGGTCGGCGATGAGCCGGAACTGCTCGCAGGCCATGTCGAAGGCCGGGTCGCGGTAGATGTCGGGGATGGCCGGGAAGGCGGTGGCGGGTCGGGGCGAGGTTGTCGTCATAAGGGGTTTACAACTAACGAAGGGGCGGGGAACGTCCGGCCGGGGGCGGCGGGGGGCAAGCGGAAGACGGAAAGACGCGGAAACGCGGAGAAAGAGGGGGCAGTCCGGTTGCTCGCCCCGTCCGTTGTCGTTTCCGTCTCCGCGTCTCCGCGCCTTTCCCTCTGCCGTGCACACCCTCCTTCTCCCCGCCTCCCACCCGGAGGCCGTCACCCGCGCCGTCACGCTGCTCGCGGCCGGGCAACCCGTGGGCTTGCCGACGGAGACCGTTTACGGCCTTGCCGCCGACGCGCTGGACCCGGGGGCGGTGGCGCGGATCTTCGAGGCGAAGGAGCGGCCGTTCTTCGATCCGCTGATCGTCCACGTTCCCGACGCCGGCTGGCTGGGGCGGGTCGCCGGGCCGGCGTCCACGGCCGCCGCCCGGGAAACGGTCGCCCGGCTGGTGGCCCGGTTCTGGCCGGGGCCATTGACCATCCTGCTCCCCCGCCGGGTGGGGGTCGTGCCGGACCTGGTGACGGCGGGCAGCACACTGGTGGCGGTGCGCCAGAGCGCGCACCCGGTGTTCGCGGCCGTGGCGACGGCGTTCGGCAAGCCGCTCGCCGCGCCCAGCGCCAACCGGTTCGGGCGCATCTCCCCCACCGACGGCCCGCACGTCCTCGCCGAGCTCGGCGGGCGCATCCCGCTGGTGCTCGACGCCGGCCCGACGGCGCACGGGCTGGAATCCACCGTCGTGGCCCCGCAGCCCGACGGCCGCCTGCGCGTGCTGCGGCCGGGGCCGGTGACGCAAGAGATGCTGGCGGAGGTCGCGCCGCTGTTGCGGACCGCGGAGGCTGCCGAGACGGCCGCCGCGCCGGGGCAAACCGCCAGCCACTACGCGCCCAGCCTCCCCCTCACCCTGCTCTCGCCCGACGGGCCACCAGCCGTGGCGCCCGGCCCGCCACTCCCGCGCGCCGGCCTGCTGGCGTGGCGGCGGGACCGGCCGTCGGCAGTGGCGGCGGCGCGCGTGGAGTTCCTGAGCGCCGACGGGGACCTGCGCGAGTCGGCGGCCAACCTGTTCGCCGCCCTGCGCCGGCTGGACGCCGCGCCGGGCCTGAACCTCCTCTGGGCCGAGATGGTCCCGGAAACCGGCCTCGGCGCGGCCATCAACGAGCGGCTGCGGCGGGCGTCGGCAAAACGCTGAGGGCCGGCGCCAGGTTCGGCGCCCCGGTCAGTTCGGGGTCGCGGCCTGCAATAACGCGGTGAACTGCCCGAGCTCGACCTCGTTGAGGTCGCTCACCGTCCACCAGTTCAAGCCCGCCTGCCGCCAGTGCCGCAGGTGGTAGCCCTGGTGGGGGCGGACCTGTCCCGCGAGATCGTTCGCCTCGCCCAGACCCGTCGCGGGCCAGAGGAAGACGTTGATGGCGTGACGGTCGCGCCGGTAGATCAGCGCAGCGACGGGGCGGCCCGCCAGGTAGTCGAGCCGGCCGCCGACCAGCGGGAAACCCTCCGCGGCGAGGTCGGTCACGGACGGGGAGAAGTCCAGCTTGCCCTCGAACCAGGGCTTGACCGTGTGCCGGTCGCTGGAGGCGACGTCGGCGAGGTGGCTGCCGTTGGCCAGGAGGGAGCGGACGTGGCCGGAGACGATCTCCTGCGCCAGGGCGTCGCCGGCGCTGCCCCCGCCGGTGCCGGGGCGCCCGAGGGACCCGAGGCTGCCCGCGAGCACGCCGAGCAGGAAGATCCCCGCCGCGGCGAAGGCCAGCCCGCGCGGGGGAAGCGTCGTCCACGCGCGGACCACCGCGGCGAGCGCCTCCCCGCGCCCGCGGCGGGGGACCGGGAGGGGTTGCGGCTGGACGGGCGGGTCGGGCGCGGTTTCGGGCGTCAGGGAGGCGAGGATGCTCTCGCGCAAACCCGCGGGGGCGGGGTGGCGCCGGAGGTTCGAGCGGAGCGCCGCCGCCAGGGCGCGTTGTTCCCGGAGGATTCGCGCGCAGTCCGCGCAGGCGGCGAGGTGGTCCTCGATCCCCACGTCGCCGGCGGCGTCAAGTTCCCCGTCCGCGTAGGCGTCGAGCAGGGAGCGGGTTTCTGGGCAGTTCATGGGGGATGGGTTCAGGAATCCTGCGCCAGGTTCTCGCGGAGCCGCGCCCGGGCGCGGGCCAGGCGGGACATGACCGTGCCCGGCGGCAGGTCGGTGACGGCGGCGATCTGTTTGTAGGAAAGGCCCTCCTGGTGGCGCAGGAGGATGACCTCGCGGAACTCGACCGGCAGGGCCGCCATCGCCCGTTCGAGCCGTTGGGCGTCCTCGTCCGCCAGCAGACGGGCCACGGGGTCGGGATCGGCGACCGCGGTGGGCGGGGCGGCGTCGTGGGTTTCCTCCTCGAAGGGGACCATCAGCGTGAGCGGCCGGTTTTTTCGCAGCCAGGTGTAGGAGGCGTGGCGCACGATGGTCAGCAGCCACGGGCGGCCGTCGGCCCCGTAGAAGCCATCGAAGGCGCGGAAGGCCCGCAGGCAGGCGTCCTGGACGACGTCGCGCGCGTCCTGCCCGTCGCCGGTGAGCCAGCGGGCCAGGTTGTAGGCGGCATCCAGGTGCGGCAGGATGGCGGCCTCGAAGCGGGCCAGGCGGCTCGGGTCCGGGGTCGGGGGCACGGCTGCGGGAGGGGCGGAGCCCGGCGAGCCGGTCGTTTCGCGCGGCGGCCGGGGGTGGACGCCCAGGGTAGCGGGAGGCGGCCCGGCGGCCCAGCGTTCGTTCACGGGGGAGCGAGGGTTCACGGGTGGCCACCCCCGTTGACCCCGCTCAGGAAGCTGCCGAGGTGGCCGGTCAGGGCGATGAGCGCGGCGGTCCCCAGGCCTAGGGCGAGATAAACCCGGTCCCCGGAGAGCGTCAGCGCGGCGGTGCGGTCGGGCCGTCGGGACCGCCGCCAGCACAGCAGCCCGATCAGCCCGGCCGAGGTCAGCGCGCAGAGGAGGTGCAGGCGCAGGTTGCCCCGGAGCCGCGCGCCCTCGAACTGCCACTGCCAGGCGGCCAGCCCCGTCGCCACGGCCAGCGGCACCGTGCCGGCCGCGGCGAACAGGTTGGCGCGGGCCACGGCCGCCAGCGCGGCGCTCCGGCGCCAGAGCGCCAGCCAGTCGAAGGCCACGCTGGCCAGGAGCAGCGCGATGGGGAAGTGGATGAGGACCGGGTGCTGCGCGTGGGGGGCGAGCAGCGCGGCCCGGGGGTCGAACGGGTTCGTCATGGCCGGTCAGGGCTTGGTTCCCGCCGCGGCCGTGACGGTGATCCGGCCCGTCATCGTCGGGTGAACGGTGCAGAAGAAGCCGTAGTCGCCCGGGGTGGTGAGGGTGACGGCGAATTCCTGTTCGGTGTCGAGGGCCCGGGACCGGGGGAACTTCCCGTCCGTGCTGGCGACGGTGTGCGGCTCGTCGTCGCGGTTGACGAAGACGACCCGGGTTCCGGCCGGCACGGCGAGCGTCATCGGCTGGAAGTGAAAGTCCTTGATCTCGATCCGGTTGGCCGGGGCGTCGGGCGCGCGGCCCGGCGGCTGCGCCGGGCAGGGCGGGACCAGCGACAGGCCGCCGAGGGCGCCGAGCGTTTTAAGGAGGGAGGCGAGTTTGGACATGGCGGGATTCAGTTCAGGGTGGAATCAATGACGGCCAACGCGCCCTGGCCCGGCACGTAGCGGACGCTGGCCAGCCCGAGCAGGCTCCGCAGCTTCTCCGCGGGCACCTTCATGGGACCCGGGTTCGGCGCGCTGCCGGGGGCGGGCTGCGGGAAGGCCGTGGACATGGCCGAGTGGAAGGTCACGTTGCCCTCGACCTTCTGGAGCACCTGGTGGATGTGGCCGTTGAGGACCGTCACCGAGCCGAACCGTTTCAGATAACCGAGGGCGCGTCCGCTGTCCGTCGTGGCCCAACCCCATTGGGGATACACCGCCCAGAGCGGGATGTGCGCGAAGACGACGATGGGCGTGCTGCTGCCCAGGCCTTTGACGTCCTCTTCCAGCCACGCGAGCTGCTCCTCGCCGAGCTGGCCGAGGCCGCCCGCCTGGAGGTTGACGACGTTGACCAACCCGATGAAATGGCAGCCGTCCTGGTCGAAGCTCTGCCAGCCGGCGCCAACCGATTTCGGCGCGAAGCGGGCGCGATACCGCTTGCCGCCGTCCTCGAGCACGTCGTGCTCGCCGGGGACGTAGAAAACGTCCTTCGTCCGACAGCTTTTGAGCACCTCGGCGAAGGTGTCGAACTCTTCCGGTTTGGAGAGCTGCGTCAGGTCGCCGGTGTGGAGCAGGAACGACGGCGGCGTCGGCAGCGCGTTGATCTTGTCCAGGGCGGCCTGGAACGTGGCGGTCACGTCCTGGTTCGCCTCCTTGGCGAAGCCGATGTGGCTGTCGGAGATTTGCAGGAAGCTCAGTCCGCCCGCCGCCGGGGCCTGGCCGCCGCCGGGGGCGGCGATCTGGCCGAGGGTCTGCGAGCGCAGGATGCCGCCGCTGAGGCTCCAGAGCACGCCGGTGCCGGCCCAGGCCATGCAGGTGAGGAAGCCCCGGCGGTCAATGCCGTCGTGGTGGTGATCGTGGGAGAGGAGGTCAGGCATAGGGAGGTTGGTGGTTGGGTTGGGGGGGTTTGGAAATCCCCGGGAAAGGCGTTCCGCACCGGTTCCTACCGGGGCGGCCCCCGGTTTATTCCCGGGAATTTCTGGCCGGAAAGGGATTTCCACGGCCCGGCCGCGCCCGTCGCGGACGACGGCGGCGCGGCCGACCGGGGAACGGTTGGAGTCGGGGCGCCGCTTCAGTTCAGGTCGTTGATGGCCCGGTTGACGGTTTGCCCCTGGGCGGCGCCGGTGGCCTCGGCGTTGGGGAAGGCGAGGGCGCGGCCGTCGCCCTCGCGGGGCCGGGGGGCGGTGACGATCACCGTCCCGGGCGCCGTCCGCCCCTTGGCGCGGCGCTCCAGCCGGATGAAGCCCAGGCGCGTCGCGGGGCGTGGGCGCGGGGCGGGTCTGGCGCCGAGGAGGATGGATTCGTAGTAGCGGAGGGTGTCGCCGTAATTGACGGTGTCATCGGCGTGGGCGCGGGTCGGCGCCAACACGGCCCCGGTGGCGGCCAGCAGCAGCAGGGAACCGGCGAAGGTTCCAAGCGACAGGTGGAGGTGGGTTTGGTTGGTTTTTGTCTGCACACCCATCCTTACCCGCCGCCGACGGTTTTTATTCCCCGCCAATTTTCAGGGTGGGGTGCGCTGGCGGCGGCGGCGGCGGTGGGAAAACTTACGGCCGGGGACCGGAACCGACGGCGGTCGGGCGGCCGGCCGGAGCGGCTCGTCCCGGCTGGCCCGGCCAGGAAGAAAGATTTGATTTGACTTGGAGTCACGACCCCGCGAACGGTGCCCCATGCCCACCACCGCCCGCCGCGAGCGCGACCTGCGCCGGCGCGAGGACCTGATCCTCGACGCCGCCGAGGACCTGTTGCTCGAAGGGGGCTACCTGGGCTTGAACCTCGACCGGCTGGCCGGGCGGGTGGAGTATTCCAAGGGCACGCTCTATAACCACTTCGAGACCAAGGAAGACATCGTCCTCGCCCTGGCCAGCCGGCACCTGGCCGAGCGGGTGCGCCTGTTCGAGCGGGCGGCGGCTTTCGCGGGCCGCACCCGCGAGCGCATGGTGGCCGTCGGCATCGCCAACGACGTGCTGACGGCGGGCGGCGCCGCCCCCTTCCAGGTCATGCAGATGTCCAAGACGCCCTCCCTGTGGGAGAAGACGGTCCCGGCGCGCCGCGAGGAGAACGCCCGGCTGGAGCGCCGCTGCTCGGAGGTCCTGGAGGAGATCGTGCGGGCGGCCGTGGCGGCGGGCGACGTGACCCTGACCCCCGCGCAGGGCCGGGAGCTCGGCTTCGGGCTGATGTCGCTGTGCCTGGGCACGTATCTGGTCACCTCGGCGCCGGGTTGGACGGAGAACATCGGCGTCAAGGCGCCGCTCACGGTGCTGCGGGCCAACCAGCACTGGCTGCTGGACGGCGTGGGTTGGCGTCCGCTCTTCGCCGAGTGGGACTACGCGGGCACCGAGGCGCGCATTCGCGCCGAGGTCTTCCCCCGGCGCGCGGGCGCGGGCCGGGGTCAACGCCCCGCGCCCGCGGCCCGGTAAACTTCTTTTTGCCCTGTAATGACTAACAGTCACACCATAACCCCGCGTCACACCCCATGAACTTCGTTGCCCTGCGGATGCTCACCGGGGACCGGGCCAAATACCTCGGCCTGATCTTCTCCATCGCTTTCGCCACGTTCCTCATCGCCCAGCAGGCCAGCATCTTCACGGGGCTGATGCTCCGCACGGCCAGCCAGATCCGGGACGTGGCCGACGCCCCGCTCTGGGTCATGGACCCGCAGACGCAGTATTTCGACGAGGTGCGCCCCCTGCCCGACGACGCCCTGCTGCGCGTGCGCGGCACCCCCGGGATCGCGTGGGCGGTGCGCCTGTTCAAGAGCGTGGCCGTGGCGCGGGCGGAGGACGGCAAGTTCCGCTCCGTCATCCTGCTGGGGCTGGACGACGCCACCCTGGTCGGGGCGCCGCGCCGGCTGCTCGTCGGCTCCCTGGCCGACCTGCGCCAGCCCGACGCCGTGCTCATTGACAAGGCCGGTTACAACTTCTTCTTCCCCGGCGAGCCGTTGCGCGCGGGCCGGGTCTTCGAGTTGAACGACCGGCGCGCGGTGGTCGTCGGCGTCTGCGAGGCGTCGGCCCCGTTCGTGACGTTCCCGGTGATGTTCAGCCGCTACTCGACGGCCCTGGGCTTCGTGGGCCGCCAGCGCAACCTGCTCGCCTTCGTGCTGGCGCAACCCGCGCCGGGCGTCTCCGCGGAGCGGGCGTGCGGGGCCATCGCCGCGCGCACGGGGCTGCGGGCCGTCACCGGCGAGTGGTTCTCCTGGATGACGGTCGTTTACTACCTGCAGAACACGGGCATCCCGGTCAACTTCGGCATCACCATCGCCGTGGCCCTGATCGTCGGCACCGTGGTGGCCGGGCAGACCTTTTACATCTTCACCCTCGAGAACCTCCGGCAGTTCGGGGCGCTCAAGGCCATCGGGGTCACGAACGGACGCCTGCTCGGGATGATCCTGCTCCAGGCCGGGACCATCGCCGCCATCGGCTACGCCCTGGGCATCGCCGGCTGCGCGGGTTTCTTCGAGGCCACCACCCGGCTGCCGGCCACGCGGGGCTTCGTCATGCTCTGGCAGGTCATGGCGGGCACGGGCGGGATCATCTTCGCCATCGTGGGTCTGGCCAGCCTGGTGAGCCTCCGCAAGGTCCTCGTGCTGGAGCCGGCCATCGTCTTCCGTGGCTAATCGCTCTCCTGCAACACTATGAACACACCCACGACCACCCTGCCCACCGCCGCGCCCAAGGACGCTCCCGGCGTCATCGTCCCCCCGCCGCTGCTCTACGCCGGCACGCTGCTCGCGGGCTTGCTCCTCCAGCGCCTCCTGCCGTTAACCACCCCTGGGTTGCCACGGCGACCGGCCCAACTGGCGGGCGCGGCCTTGCTGGCCGCGGCGGGAACCCTGGCCTTCACCGCCTTCCGCGCGATGGCCCGCGCCCGGACCGAGGTGAACCCCTACCGGCCGACGACGGCCATCGTCACCACGGGGCCGTTCCGCCTCAGCCGCAACCCCATCTACCTCTCCC
>CAXTFX010000180.1:0-8324 GCA_964243185.1 uncultured Chthoniobacterales bacterium | reverse complement strand
CCTTAGTGCCGCTCTCTTCCTTGAGTTGGAAGGTGACGTGCAGGGGCGCCGAAAACGTCTGACCCTCCTTCTGGGCCTCGAGCGCGGTCAGCTTCGGCTCGCCGATTTCATAGTAAGAAAAATCGAGCGTGGCCTTGTCATCGTAGCTTTCGATGGGAAAAACTTCCTTGAACACCGTCTGCAAGCCCATGTTTTTGCGCTTGCTCGGGGACACGTCTTTCTGTAAGAAATCGACGTAGGAGTTGAGTTGGATTTCAATAAGGTTCGGCGGCTCGGCGACTTCCTTAATCTTTCCGAAGTAGAGACGTTCTGCCATAGAAGAACTTGGGTAGCGAAATGCCCGCCCGACGGGCTGGATGGAAAACGAACGGGCCAGAAATCCGGCGACGGCCAGACCGTCCCCGACGTCCGATGAAAGGACGTTGGAGACTGGAAAAGGGCGCGATGGATCCAGGCTCCGTTTCGGGCGGACGGCGAAGATGCACCGCCTCCGGCCGGGTGTCAAACGCGAGCGAGGGATATTCCCCGTGGACGCGAAGCAGCGCGGAACCCGTCGCCGTTGGCGGACGAATCCCGCGCTGCTGGTTTAAAAGGACCGTTAAGGGCCGGACGAAACCGTTACTTGATCTCGACCTTGGCACCGGCCGATTCAATCTTCTTTTTGATCTCTTCGGCTTCGGCCTTGGTGACACCTTCCTTGAGGGTCTTCGGGGCGCCCTCGACGAGCGCCTTGGCTTCGGCCAAGCCGAGGCCGGCAACCGCGCCACGGACTTCCTTGATGACCGCGATCTTGTTCGCACCCATCTCGGTGAGGATGACGTCAAACGCCGTCTTCTCCTCGACGGGGGCCGCGGCCACGGCGCCACCGCCGCCCGCCGGAGCCGCGGCCGCCACGGGGGCGGCGGCGCTCACGCCGAGTTTACTCTCGAGTTGTTTGATGAGGTCGGATGTTTCAATCAGGGTCAGGCCGCTGATTTGTTCGACCAAGGTGTTGAGGTCTGCAGGCATAATGTGTTTTTCTAGTGTCGTTGCGGCCCTGCTCGTCGCGTCCCGCAGCCGCGGGACAATTCAGGCCGGGAGCTCCCGGTCCGACACAGCGCCATGTTTGGATTTGTTGGTGTTAAGGCCGCCGCGGCAACCCGCCGGGCGGAAGTTTGCGAAGGGTCCCTGACTAGGCGGCGGCCGCTGCTTCCGCAGGCTGACCTTCCTTGTCCACGCGCGCCTGCAACAGGCGGGCGATGCTGGAGCCGGGTTCGTTGATCGTCCGAAGCAACCGCGAGGCGGGAGCTTGCAGCAGCCCGAGCAATTGCGACTGGAGCACTTCCTTGCTCGGCAGGTCAGCGAGCGCGTCGATCTGCTTATCGGTGAGCAGCGCGTTGTCGAGCACGCCGCCCTTGAGGGCAAACTTTTTGGACTCGTTGGCAAACGTCCGCAGCACTTTCGCTGCGGCGGCCACGTCGGAGTCACCGGTGATGATCGCCGGCTGGCCGGTGCGTTGCGCGGAGAGGTCTGGCAGACGCAACTCCCTGGCAGCACGGTTGACGAAGGTATTCTTGACCACCTGGCAGCGCGCGCCGGCCTCGGCCAAGCGCGCGCGCAGGGTGGAGAACTGGTCCACCTTCAGGCCGTGGTAATCGGCGACGATCAGGAAGGGTGATGCCTTCAGGCGGGCCTGCAACTCGTCGGTGATGCTGGATTTTTCGGGTCTCACGTTCGGTAAAGTTGGGGGTTAGGCGGCCGCGATGTTGATGAACGGCGCGGCGTCCACACGCACGCCGGGCAGCATGGAGGCGCTGAGGGTGATGGCGTGAATGAACCGACCCTTGGCCGCCGGGGGGCGCGCCTTGGCGACGGCGTCGATCACGGTCGTGCCGTTCTCGCGTAACGCCTCGGGGGCGAAGGAAAACTTGCCAACCGGCACGGAAACATTGCCGTTCTTATCGAGTTTGAACTCCACGCGGCCCGCCTTGACCTCGCGGACAGCCCTGGCGGTGTCGTCCGTGACGGTGCCGGTCTTCGGGTTGGGCATTAACCCACGCGGCCCGAGCACCTTGCCGAGTTTGCGGACCTCGGACATCGCCTGCGGGGTAGCCACGGCGACGTCAAAGTCCTGGAACCCCTCCTGGCAGCGCTTGACCAAGTCCTCGAACCCGACGAA
Organism: uncultured Chthoniobacterales bacterium; assembly: GCA_964243185.1. Taxonomy (GTDB): domain Bacteria; phylum Verrucomicrobiota; class Verrucomicrobiia; order Chthoniobacterales; family SZAS-18; genus CAXTFX01. The sequence goes on along the minus strand of CAXTFX010000180.1, from coordinate 6,166 downwards.
CTCCGCACCGGCCTCGCGGGCGGCGGCGGCGGCGGCGCCGGTGGCGAAGACCAGCACGCGGACCTGTTTGCCGCTGCCGTTCGGGAGCGGGCAGGTGCCGCGCACCATTTGGTCGCTCTGCTTGGGGTCCACGCCGAGCTTGAAGGACAGGGTGACGGTCTGGTCGAACTTCGGGGCGGGCATCCCTTGCAACGTGGTGATCGCCTCGTTGAAAGCGTAAGCGCGCTTGCCGTCCACGAGTTTTGCGGCGGCCTGGTAACGTTTGCTGCGTTTGGTTTTAGCCATATTGGGTTCAGTGCAAACGAGCCGGCCCGGACGTGCGCCGGGACCGGCTCTCCTGGTTAAGTTTAGGGTGGAGGAAAATCTAGTCTTTAATCTCGATGCCCGCCTGGCGCGCCGTGCCGGCGATGGTGCGGAAAGCTGCTTCCTCGCTGCGCGCGTTCATGTCCCGCATTTTGATCCTCACGATGTCCATGACCTGCTTTTTGGTCAGCGTGGCCACCTTGGTTTTATTCGGCTCCTTGGAGCCGCTGGCGATGCCGGCGGCTTTCTTGAGCAGGATGGCCGCGGGCGGCTGCTTGGTGATGAAGGTAAAGCTCTTGTCCTTATAAACGGTGATGACCACCGGCAGGATGTCACCGCTCTGCTTCTGGGTGGCAGCGTTGAACTCCTTGCAGAACGCCATGATGTTCACGCCATTCTGACCCAACGCGGGTCCGATGGGGGGCGCAGGATTTGCCGCGCCGGCCGGAATCTGGAGCTTGATGGTTGCAGTAATCTCTTTGGCCATGTTCTTAGAAAATGTTGGGGGCGGACGTTAGCACGCTTCGGCGGTTTAGCCGCGCTCGACCTGCCAGTATTCGAGTTCGACCTGCGTGGCGCGGCCGAAGATTTGGACAGACACGCGCAGCTTGCCGCGCGTGGGATCAATCTCTTCCACAATGCCGTTCTGATTCTGAAACGGACCGTCGGCGACCTTGACCGTTTCGCCAACCTCGAAGGAAACCTTGGGTTTCACCTTGTTCTCCCGGTCCTCGATCTGCGCCAGCAAACTTTCCACCTCGCTGTCACGCATCGGCACGGGCGTTTCCTTGTGCCCGGCGAAGTTGATTACGCCCGGCGTGTCCTTGATGAAATACCACGCTCGCTCGATGATTTTCTTGTTCTCGTCGAACAGGTCCATGTGAACCAGGATGTAACCGGGGAAAAATTTGCGCGTGGTCTCGGTCTTCTTGCCGCGCTTGATTTCGGATACCCGCTCGGTCGGGATGACGATCTTGTGGATCAACTCGCCCATTTCCTCCGTCTTGAGGCGGCGGTTGATGCTATCAGCCACCTTGCCTTCCTGACCGGAGAGGACGTGGACGACGAACCACTGATCTTTGCCTGCGCTCATGGGAGGTTGATGCGATGCGCCGCCGACTTTAGCGGACGATCAGGCCGAGGATGGAATTAAGGATGAGGTCCCACAACGCGACGAACCCACCGAGTAGCAGCATGGCCACGATGACCACGATGGTGGAGTCGGAGAGTTCGCGATATTTCCGCACACCCTTCTCCTTGTTGTCCCAAGGCCAGGTCGCTTTCGACAACTCACCGGAAACCTCGCCGGAGAAGCTGCCCAGGCGGGCGAACGGGCCGGGCGGCTTGTCGCTCAACGTGACGGGGACGGCGGGCATGGGAACGGGCAAAATGGCTGGGAGAACAAACACGACAGGAGGGACTTGAACCCCCAACCCTCGGTTTTGGAGACCGATGCTCTACCAATTGAGCTACTGTCGTTTTTCGGGAAAATCCCCCCGCCAACGGGCCGTCGGTGGGGTTGAGTTGAAACTTACGCGGGTCCGCCGCACTATTCGATGATCTCCGAGACGCGGCCGGCACCGACCGTCCGGCCACCCTCACGGATGGCGAAGCGGATGGTCTTTTCCATCGCGATCGGGGTGAGCAACTCGACTTCGAGCGAAACGTTGTCGCCGGGCATGACCATCTCGACGCCCTCCGGGAGCTTAACGCTGCCGGTCACGTCCGTGGTGCGGAAGTAGAACTGCGGGCGGTAGTTCGAGAAGAACGCCGTGTGGCGGCCACCCTCTTCCTTCGAGAGGACGTAAATCTCGGCCTTGAACTTCTTGTGCGGCTTGATGGTGCCGGGCTTGGCCAACACCTGACCGCGCTGGACGCTCTCCTTCTTCACGCCGCGGAGCAGCACGCCGATGTTCTCACCGGCGCGGGCCTCGTCGAGCAGCTTGCGGAACATCTCGATGTCGGTGGCGGTGGTCTTCTGGGTCGGGGTGATGCCGACGATCTCGACCTCCTCCATCTTCTTCAGGATGCCGCGCTCGACCCGGCCGGTGGCGACGGTGCCACGACCTTCAATGTTGAACACGTCCTCGACCGGCATCAGGAACGGCATGTCCACCGGGCGCTCGGGCACCGGGATGTAGGAATCAATCGCCTCGATGAGCGCCAGGATCTGCTTCTCGCCCTCAGGGTCGCCGTTGAGACCCTTCAGCGCGGATCCCTTGACGATCGGGATCGTGTCGCCGGGATACTCATACTGGGTGAGCAGGTCGCGCACCTCCATCTCGACGAGGTCGAGCAGCTCGGGGTCGTCCACCATGTCCACCTTGTTCATGAACACGACGAGCGCCGGCACGCCGACCTGACGGGCCAGCAGGATGTGCTCGCGGGTCTGGGGCATGGGGCCGTCCGCGGCGGAGACGACGAGGATGCCGCCGTCCATCTGGGCGGCGCCGGTGATCATGTTCTTGACGTAATCGGCGTGGCCGGGGCAGTCCACGTGGGCGTAGTGGCGCTTGTCGCTCTCGTATTCGACGTGAGCGGTGTTGATGGTGATGCCGCGCTCCTTCTCTTCCGGGGCGGCGTCAATGCTGTCGTAGGCCATCGCCTTCGCCTTGCCCGTCTTGGCCAGCACGGTGGTGATCGCGGCCGTGAGCGTGGTCTTGCCGTGGTCAACGTGGCCAATCGTGCCAACGTTCACGTGCGGTTTGTTGCGTTCGAACTTGTCCTTAGCCATAACGGGTGGTGGTTGCTGTGCTGCTTCTTGCTTGCTTGCGATGACGCGACGCGGAGGCCGCGAGATGGAATTGGGTGAGGGTGCTGCGAGTAACGAGACTGAACTGGACGGACGGGCCTAAGCCCGGCGCCCCGGGCGAAGCGTGGAGCCCATGGCCGGGATTGAGCCGGCGACCTCATCCTTACCAAGGATGTGCTCTACCACTGAGCTACATGGGCGTTGGGACCTCGCTTTCGTCCGTTCCCCGTCGCGGCGGCCGAGCCGGTGAAGGCAGGCCAAAACGGCGGGGGCGGACATTCAGCCACTTTTCTGAGGATGGAAAGGGCGAAAAACCGCGGGCCAGTGCAACCGCCTGCAAGGGCAGCCGCTTGGCCGGGTCTTTCGCCCGGTCGTCCAGAGAAAAAGTGCCGGCAAGCTAGACGAATGGAACGGGCTGTCAAAAAGATTCTCGCGGCGCCTTCCCCCCACCCAAAGGTGTCCTCAGGAGGGTCTTGCCACCCCGCTGCCGCCGGCCCCGGCCGCCCGCTGGAAAAACCCGCTTGCCACGCCCGCGCCGCCTGCATTACACCCTTCGCGGCGTCCCGCCCGGGGGGCGCCGCTCCCTCCGTCGTTCCCCCCTTCTACGTCGTTGTCGTGCGACCCGCGCCGTCGCCCCATGTTTTACCCCCGCCGTCCCCGTCCCTTTATGTTGATCGTTCCCCGTTCTTTCGCTTGCCTAATCCCGGCTCTCGCCACGGTGCTCGGCTTGCTCGCCCCCCCGGCACCGAGCGCGCTGGCGCAAGCGGGGTCGCTGGACCCGAACTTTAATCCCGGCGCGGGCTCCATTGCCCTACCCAGCAGCTCGGTCTTTCCGGGGCAGGTGAACTCTGTGCTCGTTCAACCGAACGACGGAAGCGCGGTCGTCGGCGGCAACTTCGCCAACGTCGGGTCGCAACGGCGCGGTTCTGAGGCACGCCTCAACGTGGATGGCACCCCCGACGCCGCCTACAACGCTGTGGGCACGGGGTTCGACGCACCCGCCCGCGTCGTCCTCTTCCAGGCCGCCAACGGTAAAATCATCGTCGGCGGCTCTTTCAACGTGTTCATCGGCAGCGGCGGCGCGCGCACAAGCGCCCCGCGGCTGGCGCGGCTTAACGCTGACGGAACGCCCGACACCGCTTTCAGCAACGCGATTGACCTGGGCGCCAACGGCGAGGTGCGCGCGCTCGCCCTCGGCACGGACGCCAACCTGCTCGTCGGCGGGTTCTTCACCACCTTCGACGATAACTCAGCTAACCGGCTGGCCCGACTGATCGGCGGCAACGGCGCCTTTGACCGGGCTTTCGCCAACAATATCGGTTCCGGGGCGGACAATAGCGTAGAGGCCATCGCGGTGCAGGCCGACGGCAAAATCCTCGTCGGCGGCGCCTTCAGCAGTTTCAACGGCACCCCGCGCCGCGGGATTCTCCGGCTGAACCCGAACGGCACGCTCGATACCGCCTTCGACCCCGGCACGGGCTTTGACGGCCCCGTGCTGGGCATCCGCGTGCAAGCTGACGGCCAAATCCTCGTCGGCGGACAGTTCAACACCTTCAACGGTAGCCCCCGACGCGGTGTGGCCCGGCTGAACGCGGGCAAGGCCGGCCTGACGGACGGTTCGCTGGACGCGAGCTTCAACGGCGCCAACACCGCCACGACCGGGACCGTGCGCGCGCTCCTTGTCGCCGCCAACGGCCAAGCCTTCCTCGGCGGAGACTTCAACGGCCGACTGGCGCGCATCCACGCCGACGGCACCCCGGACGCGACCTTCGCTCCGAACGTTCCCCTCAACGCTCCCGTCCGCTCGCTCGCCTTGGATTCCACCGGCCGTCTGCTGGTGGGCGGCGACTTCGCTTACGCCAGCGACCCCAACCCCAACGCCGCCGGGCGCGTCACTTTCGTCGGCCTCGCCCGCTTCAACGCCGATGGCACCCTGGACACCTCCTACGCCCTGCCGCCGGGCGGGGTCGGTTTCCGCGCCGTGGAAGTGGACGTCCTCTCGTTGAGCAGCAACGGCAAGATTTTCGCGGGTGGCAACTTCACCGCCCTGAGCGCCACCGGCCGCTTGGGGGTGGACCGGCTCAACGGCGACGGCAGCGCCGACCTGACCTTCAATACACCTTTGGGCCTTGATTTTAACGTGACGCGCGCGGTTTCCGTCGTAACCCCCTCCGGCGCCAGCGCGGGCGCGGACGACCAAGCCTTCGTGGGCGGGGACTTCCTCAACGCTGGGATCACGTTTCGCGTCCAGCGCTTGGCCCGGCTCCTGGCCAACGGTGCCCTTGACACCACGTCCGGCGCGCTGACCACCAGTTCCCCGGACGGGCCGGTGCGCGCCCTCGCCGTCCAGACGGTCGGCGGCACGGAATACCGGATCGCCGGTGGGGACTTCACAGAAATCTTCAGCAATGTCGGTATCATCGCAGCCCGCCCGGGCCTCGCCCAGTTCGACGCCGCCACCGGCACCCTCGACACCACTTTTAACGCGGGTCTCGGCACCGGCAGCAGCGTGCGCGCGATCGCCGTTCAGCCCATCACCAACGCCGTCGTGGTCGGCGGCGACTTCCTCAGCGCCAACTCCACGAACCGCGCCTTCCTGGCGCGTCTGACCGCCACGGGCGGCTCGGATCCCTCCTTCAACCCCGGCACCGGACCCAATGGCCCCGTCGAGGCTCTCGCCGTCAACCCCACCGACCGCAAGATCTACGTCGGCGGCACCTTCAGCGCCTTCAGCGGTCAGACCAATAACCGCACCGCCCTCGTTCGACTGAACGCTGATGATGGCACCCTGGATACCACCTTCAACGCCGCCCTGCCCGCCGGGGCCGCCGTGCGCGCCATCATCGTCCAGCCAGATGGCCGCGTGGTCGTCGGCGGCGACTTCGTGACCGTTGGCGGGGTTGCCCGTAACAACCTCGCCCGGCTCAACCCCGACGGTAGCCTCGACCAGACCTTCGGCCAGAACGTTGCTAACTTCGGCACGGACGGCTCCGTGCGCGCCCTGGCCCTCCGTAGCAACGGCCGTGTCCTCGTCGGTGGCGCCTTCGCCTCGGTCAATGGCCAGCCCCGCGCCCGGATCGCCCAGCTCAACGGCGACCAGAACCCCGGCGC
>CAXTFX010000179.1:0-8341 GCA_964243185.1 uncultured Chthoniobacterales bacterium | reverse complement strand
GCAGGATGGCGTAAGCCTCGCAGATGAGCTGCATGTCGCCGTATTCGATGCCGTTATGGACCATTTTGACGTAGTGCCCGGCGCCGTCCGGCCCCATGTAACGGCAGCAGGGTTCACCGTCCACGATGGCAGCGATGCGGGTAAAAATGGGCGCGATGATGTCCCACGCATCCCGGGGGCCGCCGGGCATCATCGAGGGTCCCTTCAGAGCGCCCTCCTCGCCGCCGGAAACGCCGCAGCCGACGAAGTGAAGGCCCTTTGACGCGAGGGCGACGCAACGACGTTGGGTATCGGTGAACAGCGAGTTGCCGCCGTCCACGATCAGGTCGCCGGGTTCCAACAGGGGAACGAACTCCTCGATGACGGCGTCCACGGGGGTCCCGGCCTTGACCATGATCATCAGCTTGCGGGGCTTGGCGAGGGCGGCGACCAGCTCGGCGGGGGTGCGGGTCGGGACGATGTTTTTGCCCTTCGCCCGGCCCTCGGCGAAGTTGTCCGTCACCTTGGTGGTGCGGTTGAAGACGGCGACGGAGAAGCCCTTGCTCTCCATGTTGAGGACGAGGTTTTCGCCCATCACGGCGAGGCCGATGAGGCCGATGTCACATTGCGGGGTGCTCATTTGGTTTTTTGTTCGGAAGCCTTTGCGCGGGCGGACGCCCTCTTTAGCGTAATGGTGCGCCGAGGAAAGGAATTTTGCACCATGCCCAACCCCCTCTGCGAAATCGTCCTGACCGACCAGCCCCTCGCCCCCCTCCCGCCGGCATTCACGGACGCGGCGGGCGGGGTGGTGGACTTCTGGGGTGTGGTGCGTGGGGCGGAGGGCGGGGAACCCATCGCGGCCATCCGCTACGAAGCCCATCCCACCATGGCCCGGCACCAGTTGGAACGGCTCGCCCGTCGCGCTTTGGATAAGTTCGCCGTCCACGCCTTGTGGTTGCACCACCGCGTGGGGGCGGTGCCGGTGGCGGAGCCGTCGCTGTTCCTGCGGGTGAGCGCGCGGCACCGGGGGCCGGCGTTCGAGGCGGCGCAATGGATCGTGGCCGAACTGAAGGTCGCCGTGCCCATCTGGAAGCACCCGCTCGGAGTGGACGGGCAGGAAGTTCCCCCGGCGGACCTGCCCGCGCTCCTTACGACGGGGGCGGCGCGATGAACCTGCCCAACCGCCTCACCGTTGGCCGGCTGGGGCTAACGGTTGCCTTCGTGGGCGTCCTCAGCGTCGGGGATGCCCTGCCCTACCGCAACACCCTCGCGCTGGCGCTGTTCGTCGCGGCGGCGGTCACGGACTACGCGGACGGGGAGATCGCCCGCCGCTACGGGCTCATCACGGACTTCGGCAAGCTCATGGACCCGCTGGTTGATAAGGTGATGACGGCCGCGGCGTTCGTCTTCCTCGTCCCGCTCGGCGCGGTGCCGGCGTGGGTGGCCGTGCTCATCATCTCGCGGGAATTTCTCATCACCGGGCTGCGGCAGTTGGCCCTGGTCAAGGGCCGGGTGCTGCCGGCGGAGCGCATGGGCAAGCACAAGACCTCCTGGCAGATCGCCACGGTGATCTTCTTCTTCGGGCTGCTCGCCGTGTGCGAATGGCTCGGGGCCAACCCGCCGCGCCCCGCGAGCGACGTGGGCACTTGGATGGGCACACTCTGGCGCTACGGCGGCTGGGTCGTCAGCGGCGTGGCGGTGGCTTTGACGATCTACTCGGGCATCGGCTACGCCTGGAAGCACCGGGCCGTGATCGAGATGGAATAGTCCAAGCGGCCGGCTCAGGGGAACGGCACGACCGAGACCCACGTCTCCTGCCCGGTTTCAACGCCCGCGAGCAACGGCGCGCCCAGGAGTTCCTCCAAGAGGCCGCAATTCGTGACACGGGCCACGCTCTCCTCCTCGGCGAACGGCTCCGGCGGTCCCTCGTTGAACACGAACCCCGCGCACGTCAGCCCGGCCGCGCGCACGGCGCGGACGGTCAACGCCGCGTGGTTCAGCGCCCCGAGCCGGTTGCGAATGACCACGGCCGCGGGCAGCGCCATCTCCGCCGCGAGGTCCGCCACCGTGAAGCTCCGCTCGATGGGCACCAACCAGCCGCCAATGCCCTCCACGAGGACGAACCCGTGCCGGGCCGTCAGCGTCGCGAACGTTTCCCGCACCATCGCCAAGTCCACGGGCCGGCCCTCGACGAGCGCCGCGGTGTAGGGCGCGGCGGGCGTCCGCAGCCAGACGGGGTTCACCTCGTTCAATGTCAGCACCGCGTCGCCGCCGCTGGCCGCGTGCAAAACCTCGGCGTCCTCCCGGCCGCCGCAGCAGATGGGCTTGAAGCCGACGGCGTCCAGCCCGCGCACCTCGCGCAAATAGCGCAGCAGGAGGGTCGCGCAAAACGTTTTGCCGGCGCCGGTGTCGGTCGCGGTGATGAACAGGCCGTTTGCCATGTGGGTCCCGCCGAAAAGCCGCGGCGGAGGTAGGGCGGCTGATCCCTCAGCCGCCGCGGGAGGGCGCGCCGTCCGCGGAAAACGGCAGCGGGCCAGGGATAGCCCGCTCTACCCGCCGACCGCGGCGGGCTTGTTTTCGGGCGTCGGGGCCGGCTTGACGCCGGTGACGGCTTCCAGCTTCTTCTTGAGGTCGTCCACGGCGGTCTTCATCTCGCGGTTGGACTTCTGGAGCTCGAGCACGGTGTCGCGCAGCTCCTTGTTCTCCGGGGCGGGCGCGCGGCGGTCGCGGATCGCGGCGACGGCCTTGGCGGCGGCCCCGCGCTCGTCGGCCCGGCCGCCCTCGGGGGCCGTGGCGGCGAGGCTCTCGAGCAGGGGCAGCACCGCGTCGTCGCCGAGCGTGCCCAGGGCGTTCGTGGCCGCGACGCGCACGGCGGGGCGCGGGTTGTTCAACTGGAACCGGAGGAACTCGCGCGCCCCGCGGTCCGGGCCGTCCGCGGTGCGGCGGCCGAGGCTGCCCAAGGCGTCCAGGCCGGCGTTGAAGCCGGGGGTGCTCAACTCGGAGACGCGCCGTTCCAAGGTCTCGCGCACGACCGGGAGCAGCGCCGGGTCGGCGTGCAGCTTGATGGCCTCGAAGTCATCGGTCACGAGACCATTCTTGAACGAGCGCGAGCCGAGGTAGCGGGCCAGCATCTCCCGCGTCGCCTCGTCGGGATACGCGCCGAGCGCCTTGAGCGCGCTGCCGAGGATGACCGGGTTCTTCTCCGCCGCGTCCCCGCCGAGCAGTTCCAGGAGCGCCTGCCGGGCCGCCGGGTGGTAAAAGTCCTTCAGCGCGAGCGTGACGGCGTTGCGGACGCGGGCGTCGCCGGTCTGCCGGGGGCAGGACTCCACCAGCGCGCGCAGCGCCTCGTCCGTGTGGATTTTCACCAACGCCCGCGCCGCCTCCAGACGGGCGCCGTAGAACTTGTCCTCGTTCAACGCCTTGGACAGCCGGGCCACGGTGTCCGCGTCCGTCTGCTCCCCGAGCCCCTCCGCGGCCAGGCAACGGCCGAGCGCGTCGGAGCCGGTGAGCTGGGCATACAGCCCTTCCTTGGAAACGTCTGTGCGCAGCTTCGCCAGCACCGTGCAGTCGGGATCGAAGCGCACGATCTCCGGCTTGGCGGCGAGCGGAAAATAGAACTCCTCGTTTTCCTTCGTGACGCGCGCCGTCACGTCCGCACGCCCACCGGCCTTGCTCTCGAAACGGATCGGCAGCGGGAAGTCGAACACGAACACCGCGTCCTTGTTCTTCTCCGTGCGCTGCCGCTGGGCCACGGCGACCTTCGCCAGCTTCGTCGCCTCGTCCCACGAGAACTTCACGTCCAGGTCCGGCTGGAGGGCGTGGTAAACCCACTGGTCGAAGAACCGGTCCCAACTGCGGCCGGACAGCTCTTCGATCACCGCCCGCAGGTCATCTGTCACGACGGTCCCGAACTGGTGCCGCTCCAGGTAGGTGCGGATGCACTGCCGGTAAAGGTCCTCGCCCAACTGCGCGCGGAGCATGTGCAGCACCCAGCTCCCTTTCGGGTAGGCGAGGTAGTTGAACATCTCCCCGGAGTCCCCGTAGTCGCGCCGGACGATGGGGCGCAGGTCGTCCGCGTTCTCCTTGGCGGTGATCTTGCGGGCGTCCTCCAGCATCCCGTAGAGCATGGCGTCGCGGCCGTTCTTATGCCCATCGTGCAGGTGGTCATAATACGTGGCGAACCCTTCGTTGAGCCAGAGGTGGCTCCAGTCCTTGCACGTCACCAGGTCGCCGAACCACTGGTGCGCCAGCTCGTGCGCGACCAGGCCGCGGCTGGTGCGGATGTTTTCGCTCTCCCGCGGCTCGAACAGCGTGCGGGTCGTCAGCGTCGTCGCGGAAACGTTTTCCATCCCCCCGGCCACGAAATCCTGCGTGCAAACCTGCGCGTATTTCGCCCACGGGTAGGGAACGCCGATCTCCTTTTCAAAGAACTCCATCGCGTCCCGCGTGTCCGCAAAGGAGCTCGCCGCCTGGGCGAACTCGCTCGGCGGCGTGTAGAAGGTCAGCGGGAAGTCGCGGTAACGCTCCTCGATCTTCTCGAACCGGCCCGCCACCAGCGACAGCAGATAGTTCACGTGCGGCTGCTCCTGCGTCCAGTGGACGACCGTTAACCCGCTCGCCGCGTCCCGGCTCTCGCCGACCAACCGGCCGTTGGCGATCACCGTCATCCCCTCCGGCACGCGGCACGTCACCTCCGAGGTAAACTTCTCGTTCGGATAGTCGTAGGAGGGATACCAGTAACGGGCTTCCTCCGATTCGCCCTGGGAGAAAACGTGCTCATCCCCCGCCCGGTAGCCCAGCGCGGGCGTGCGGAAATACAGCCCCTGCACCGGCTCGGCGCGGTAATCAACCGTCACCTTCACCTCCCGCCCCGCGGGCACCGGCTCGGTGAAGGTGACGAGGAGCTGCTTGCCCGTGTTGTCCGTGCTGCCGACCTTCGCACCCTCGGCGGTGACGGCGCTCACGGAAAGGTTGATGGCGTCGAGCTTGAACGCGCGCAACGGTTTGGCGATGGGCCGGAACGTCCACGTCGCCCGGCCGGCGACGGTGCGTTTCTCGAAGTCCGGCGTCACGTCGAGCGCCAGGTGGCGGATGTCCACCTCCCGGTCCGGCGCGTATTGGAGGGCGTTGGCGTCCTTCGCGCCGTTCCCCGGCCCGGCGTGCCCGTGGGCGCACTCCTGCTCGACCCTCTGCCCCACGTCCGCGCAGAGGCGGCCGGCCGGGATGGCGAGCAAGCTGGCGGCGGCGGCGGCGGCAGGGAGGAGCGGGCAACGGAGGGCGCGGAGTCGGTGCATGGGATTTCGGCGGGGCGGGTCAGGGCGGGCGGAAGCGGGGACTCTGGCGGCGGAGACGCTCCCCCGCGAGCAGAAAGCGTTCACCCCCGACGGAGAACCCGTCCCCCCGCACCGTCACGCGCAACCGCGGCAACCCCGGCCGCGTCGCGCCCGAGGGGCGAGGCGCCGACCTGCGCGCACAGGACCACAACCGGGCGGCGGGAAGCGCGAAAATGCGGGGTGCCATGCGCGGAGCGGCGCCCGGCAACCCGGCGCCGGCCGATGTTAGGGGAGCTTGGCCGGCCCGGTAGAAGCCGGCTGCGCCGGAATGACGAAACCCGAAGCCCGAAACCCGGAAGGATTCTGAGCCCGAAACCGTCCCCCGCCGTCATTCCGGTTTCGTCCTTCGGACTTCGTCATTTCTCCTCCCTCTTCTCCTCGCCCATGAAAGACTTCCTCGAACGCACCGCGCTCATCACTGGCGCCTCCAGCGGCCTCGGCGCGGAGTTTGCCCGGCAACTGGCCCCGCTCGCCGCCCGGCTGGTGCTCGTCGCCCGCCGGGCCGACCGGCTCGACGCCCTCAAGGCCGAGCTGCTCGCGGCCAACCCCGACCTCGTCGTGGACTGCCGCCCGGCCGACCTCACGGACCCGGCGCAGGTGGACGCGCTGGGCGATTTCCTCTACGACAGCGGCGTCGCCTTGGACCTGGTCATCAACAACGCCGCCTTCGGGGACAGCGGCACGTTCGAGTCCTCTGAGTGGGACAACATTGAAGGCATGATCAAGCTCAATGTCTTCGCCCTGACGGCGCTGTGCTTCCGGCTCATCACCCTGCTGCGCCGTCACCGGCCGGCGGCCATCCTGAACGTTTCCAGCGTGGCCGGCATGGTGCCGGTGCCGAACCTCGCCGTCTATGCGGCGACGAAGGCCTACGTCTCCTCCCTCTCGGAGTCCCTGCGCGTGGAGTTGCGCGGCACCGGCATCGGCGTGACGCACCTCTGCCCCGGCCCCATTGACACGGAGTTCAACCTCGTCGCCTCCCGCGTCCCCGGCGTGGAGCGCAAGCCGATGCCCGACCGGTTCAAAGTTTCGCCCCATCAGGTCGTCCGCGCGGCCCTGCTCGGCGTGCTCGGCGACCGGGCGCGCGTGGTGCCCGGCGTGTGGATGAAGGCCGCCGTCCTCGGCATCGCCCTGTCGCCGCTGTGGATCATGCGCGCGGTGATGAACGCCAACCAGGTCCGTGAGCGCGAGCGCGCGGCCGGCGGCGTGGAGAGCTTGCAGCCCGTGGCGGCCAAGGTGGACTAGATGGTCTAGGTTGGCGTTCCCATGCTCGCCCTCGCCAAAATCTATTTTCTCGTGTTCGGACTCATCACGGCCGCCAGCGGTGTGTCCGGCTACGTCACGAAGGGCAGCCTGCCCTCGCTCATCGCGGGCGGCGCATTGGGCCTGCTCCTGATCGCGGGCGGTCTCCTCGTGCCGGGGAACTGGCGTGTGGGCCTCGGGCTGGCGCTCGTCGGCTCGCTGTTCCTGGCGGGCCGGTTCATCCCGTCAGTGTTGAAGGGCTCCTACAATCCCGGCGCCTACCTCGTGCCGCTGGCGATTATCGGCATCGTCCTCGCCGGGCTGGCCTTCGTGAACGCGGGACGGTAAGCGGAGAGGCGACTCGCGGGTCGTCCCCCCGAATCCTGAGCGATGTTCGACCCGCCCCGCCGCAGACCCGGCTTTTTCCGCGGCTGCCTTCGCACCCTGGGCGTCGTTCTGCTCGTCAGCCTCGGGCTCCTCCTCGGCGTCGTGATGCCGGAGGACACCCAGCGCTCCCTGCGCGACCGCCTGTTCACCCGCCTGGGCCGCGCCGCCCCGACACCCGCCCAACAAACCCCCGCGCCCACACCCCGCGCCACCCCGACGCCGGAGCCGACCCCCGTGCCGACACCTCCGCCGCGGCCGTTGCCCGACGACGCGGTCCTGCCCAGGACGCGGGACGCCAAGCGGCTCTACAACGGCGTCCAGCTCCGCACCGCCTTCGAGGCGGAGCCCGGCGGGCTGGCCTCCTTCGAGCGGGAAACGCCCGCGGACTATGCCCTTGACCTCCGGCTCCAGGTGAAGGTTCCCGTCGCCGCGCGCACGGTGGCCGACCTCGCCAAGACCAGCCCGGCGCTCCCCAACGTCCTGCCGAAGCTGCCGGCGCTGCTGGAGAAGGCCGTTGTTTCCAAGTTCTACCACGGCGTTTACCAACTGAAGACGGAGCTGCTCCAGCGCTCCCTCAACCGCCTGGACGGCATCATGCCGCCGGACACGTTCTACGACACGGAAACCGTGCTCGAACTCTCCGACCCGGACTCCAAGCGCCGCGCCCTGCTCATCCAGACGCGCATGGAGGTGGACGCCGACGGGTCCGACGCCGACCGGCTCAACGTCTTCAACGACGCCGACGACGTGCACTTCCAGCCGTTGACCTCCTACCGCTGGCCCCGCCGCAACCCGGCCGCCGGCCCGAGCGCCTACCTGGCCCCGCTCCAGGCGCGGCTGGGCAAGCTCCAGACCGACCCCGCCCACGTGCGCCGGGAGAACGCGGGGGCCATCGAGGAATTGAAGCTGATCATCAGCCAGCTCGGCAAAATGTCCTCGCTCATCGCGCGGACGGACCCGTTCATCGTCCTGCCCGGCTTCATGGCCAACGCCAAGGGCCATCCGTTCCAGCCGAAACTGGGCGACTACGCGGTGGTCATCGCGGGGAACACGGCGTTCCCGGCGATCTTTGGCGACGTGGGACCGGCGCACAAGTTCGGCGAGGCCAGCCTGCGTATCGCCCAGGCCGTGGACCCGGCGGCGAACGCGAACCGCTCGCCGGTGAACGACCTGAAGATCACCTACCTCGTCTTCCCCGGCACGGCGGACGGCCCGCCCGGCCCGCCCGACCTGGGAAAGATCCGCGCCCGCTGCCAGACGTTGTTAACGGAAGTCGGCGGCCTCGGGCCGGGGGCGACGCTGCGGGAATGGGAAAACCTGATCCCGCCCGCGCCGACACCGACGCCGACACCCGCGCCCTCCCCTTCCCCCGCGACCACGCCGACGCCGGCCGCGTCCGC
>CAXTFX010000178.1:0-8349 GCA_964243185.1 uncultured Chthoniobacterales bacterium | reverse complement strand
CCTTCGCGCCTTCCTCGATGTTCTGCTTCGTGTCTGTGGGCAGATTGTTCCAGCCACTTTCCTCGACTAACTCCATCGGCGGAAACATGGACTCTTTATAGTAAGGAAGGTGCCCGCTCGTGAGATACATATTCTCCCGTGCGATGTGCGGCGTCCGCACCCGGTCATACCCCGCGGCGAACTCCGTCTCCTTCGCCAGTTTCTCCAACTCCTCGATGATCGCCGTGCCGCGCGGCAGCCACAGGGGTAGGCCGGGGCCGACGTCGTCGTCGAAATGGAAAAGCTGTAGCTCCTTGCCGAGCTTGCGGTGGTCGCGCTTTTTGGCCTCCTCCAGACGCGCGAAGTATTCGTCCAACTGCGTGCGGTTCTTGAAGGCCGTGCCGTAAACGCGCTGGAGTTGCGGATTCTTCTCGTCGCCCTTGTAGTAGGTCGCGGCGACGTGCGTGAGCCGGAACGCGCCGACGTTCCCCGTGCGCCCGACGTGCGGGCCGGCGCACAGGTCGGTGAACTCACCGTTGCGGAACAGCGTGATCGTCTCACCCGCCGGGATGTTCTGCACGATGTCCAGCTTGAAGCGGCTCGGCTGCCCGGGCCGTTCGCCGAGCGACGCCAGCGCGCCGCGTTCCGCCATCGCCAGCGCCTCGTCGCGGGAGACCTCGATGCGCTCGAAAACGTGGTTGGCCTTCGTTTCCCGCTTCATCTCCGCCTCGATGCGCGCGAAGTCCTCCGGGGTGATGCGGTGGCCGTTGGGCAAATCCAAGTCGTAGTAAAAGCCGTTGTCCACCGGCGGCCCGGCGGCGAACTGGGCGTCGGGCCAGAGGCGGAGAATGGCGGTGGCGAGGATGTGCGCGGCGGAGTGGCGGATGCGCTCCAGCTCGGTCATGGGCACGCCCTCGGCGTGGTGGCGGCCCCCGGCGGCGGGGTCTTCGGCGGCGTTACTGGCGTCGGCTTGGTCGGACATAGCGGGAAAAAGCTGGGTGATAGTCTCCGCAGATTACGCAGATTTACGCAGATTGGCAGAAGGGTTCAGAGTTTCGGCTGACAAAGCCTCCTCCTCTCCGGTTCCAGAAAATTTGCGTTAATCTGCGTAATCTGCGGGCGAAATTTCCCCATGTCCCACGACCCCATCGCCCTCGCCTTGGCGGAGGACCTCGGCGAGCACGCCGAGGACGCCACCGTTGCGTTCTTCGTTCCCCCCGGTCAGTCGGCCCGCGCCCGCATTCTCGCCAAGGAGCCGGCCGTGGTCGCGGGCGGGGAAACGGCCGCGGAGACGTTCCGCCAGGTGAACCCGGCGTTGGAGGTCGTTGCCACGGTGCCGGATGGGTCGCGCGTCTCGCCGGGAGACACCGTGTTAACGGTCCGCGGCCCGGCGGGGGCGATCCTCTCCGGGGAGCGCGTGGCGCTGAACTTTCTCCAACGGCTCTCGGGCGTGGCCACGCTGACCAGCCGTTACGTCGAGGCCGTGGCAGGCTTGAACGTCCGCATCCTGGACACGCGCAAGACGACACCGGGGCTGCGGGCGTTGGAAAAGGCGGCCGTGCGCGCGGGCGGCGGCTCGAACCACCGCATGGGATTGTTCGACATGGTCATGGTCAAGGACAACCACCTGCTCGCCGGGCCGGAGGCGTCCACGCCCGCCGCGCTCCAGGCGGCGATTGACCGGGCGCGCGCCGCCCGGCCGGATTTGCGGGGTGTCGAGCTGGAGGCGGACACGCTGGCCCAGGTGGAAACGTTCCTGAACCTGCGCGGCGTGGACTGGATTTTATTGGACAACATGGACCCCGGTTTAATGGCTCGGGCCGTGAAGATGCGGGCGGAACGAGGGTTGGCGGTGAAATTCGAGGCCAGCGGGGGCATGACGCTGGAAACCGTGCACGCCGCGGCGCTTTCCGGCGTGGACGCCATCAGCGTGGGTGCGCTGACGCACTCGGCGCGGGCGGTGGACTATTCGCTGGAGTTTTTGCCCGATGCTGGACGCTGACGCCATCCGCGGGGCGCTGCCGGTGGGAGCGGTCCTCGGACGAACCGTGCAGGTGTTCGCGGAGGTGGGTTCCACGAACGACGTGGCGGCCCGCGCCGGTCGGCTGGGGTCGGCCGAGGGGCTGGTCGTGTTCGCCGAGACGCAGCGCGCCGGCCGGGGGCGGCAGGGGCGGCGGTGGAGTTCCGCGCCGGGGCTGGGGCTGTGGTTTTCGGTGCTCCTGCGCCCGTGCGGCACCGGGCCGCTGGCGCTGCTGGTGGCGGCGGCCGTTAGCCGGACGGTGGAGGAAGCCACCGGCCGGGCGGCGGGCGTGAAATGGCCGAACGACGTGCTCCTGGACGGGCGCAAGGTCGCGGGCGTGCTCATCGAGGCCGCGGATCGGTTCGCGGTCGTGGGCATCGGGGTGAACGTGAACCACGGCGCGGAGGATTTCCCGCCCGAGTTGCGGAAGCGCGCCGGCTCACTGGCCCTGGCGCTCGGTCAACCGGTGGACCGGGCCACGCTGGCCGGGCGGTTGCTCGGGCGTTTGGGGGCGCTTTACCAAGGCTGGCCGGGGAACGTGACGGAGGTGGTAGCCGCGTGCGAGTCGCGCAACGTCTTACGGGGCCGGGCGGTGCGCGTCACGGCGGAGGGTTGGACGGGCACCGTCGAGGGCCTGACTCCCGAGGGCAGCCTGCTCTTGAACGTGGGACCGAACGGTGAAACCCGGACCGTGCGCGCCGGGGAGCTGGTCGCGCTCTGACCGGGGGGTCGTAGGCTATTCCCCGAAATGGAAAAGGGCGGCCAACGCGCACGTCGGCCGCCCTTTGCACGGAACTTCAGGTCAGGGAATTACCGCCGGTAGGCCACGCGGCGTCCGCGGTAAACGCGGTTGCCGTAGTAGCGGCCACCGCCGCGATAATAACCCCGGCCGCCGTAGTAGCCGCGCCGGTAATAACGGCCGCCGTAGTAGCCGCCGTAGTAAGGCCGGCCGTAGTAACCCGGGTAGCCGTAGTAACCCGGCCCGTAGCCGTAGCCGTAATACGGGTAGCCGTAGCCGTAATATGCCGGGAAGCCGAAGCCGATGCTGACGCCGACGTGAGCCTGCGCCTTCGGGGCCACGGCAAAGAGCGAAACGCCGCACACGGCCAAGACGATGAGAAGGAATTTTTTCATGAACTTGGTGTTGGATGCTGTCAGGAGATTCAACCCTGGAGGGGTTCCCCGGTTGCGCGACGCGCGTTGCCTTTGGCAGCCAGAAGTTCAGGGCTAGTAAACCCGGCGCACGACGACGTGCCGACGGCCGTAACGGTCCACATAGACGCGGCGCACGACGCGGCCGTGACGGTGCCCATAGTAGCCGCGCCGATGGCGACGGCGCACGATCGCGACCTCGGCTACCTGCGCGACGCTGCCGTTGGCGAACGCGCTCGCGTTCAGGGGAATTGCCGGGGCCGGGGGGGTGGACGGGGCGGCTCCGACGCCGGCGGGCAGCAGCCCGGCGGCGAGGGTCATCGTTCCGATGGTGAGGAGGGTTTTAAGATTCATGGTGGCGAGTTGTCTTCGGGCGTTAGGGTTTTACCGGCCGTCCGCGGCGCGACGAAAGCGGCGACGAGAAGGTCCGGTCCGAGTTGACGGTAACGTGGTTCGAGAAATTCAACGGAACCCGCGAGCCGCAAGGTGGGCGGGCCGTCACCCGTGAGCCGCGGGGCGAGGTAGAAGCGCACTTCGTCCACCAGGCCGGCGTCGAAAAAGGTGGCGAGGGTCTCGGCCCCGCCTTCGACGAGGAGGCTGGTCACCTGCCGTTGCCCGAGATCGGTCAGCACGTCCGTCGGGGAACGGTTCTGGAAAACCAGCGTGCGGTCGCGGTGCTCGTCGGTGAACAGCCGGGCGCCCGCCGGCAAGTCGCCCGACCGGGTGAGCACGACGCGCCAGGGCTGGCGCCTTCCCGCCGCCCCGGGGACGCCGCGCACGGTGAGCGCCGGGTCGTCCGCGCGCACGGTGCCGGCGCCGACGAGGATGGCATCCACCCGCGCGCGCAACTCCCGGTGGGCGTGGGCGCGGGCGGCCGGGCCGGTGAGCCACTGGCCCTCCCCCGCGGGGGGCGCGAGGCGGCCGTCGAGGGAGAGCGCGGCCTTGGCGAGGACCCAGGGACGACCCGTGACGATCCACCGGTTGAACCCCCGGTTCAGCGCCGCGCACTCGTCGGCCAGCACGCCCGCCAGGACCTCCAGGCCGGCCGCGCGCAGCACCGCCAACCCGCGGCCGGCGTGGGCGGGGTTGGGGTCCGTCGCGCCGACGACCACGCGCGCCAGCCCGGCGCGGCGGATGGCGGCGATGGACGGCGGGGTGCGGCCGTGCGTCGAGCAGGGTTCGAGCGTGACGAACAGGGTCGCCCCGCGGGCCCGCGCCGGGTCGGGCAGGGCGCGCAGGGCCTCGATCTCCGCGTGCGGTTGGCCGGCGGCGCGGTGCCAGCCGCGGGCGAGGAGCTCCCCGGCCGGGGAGACGATGACGGCGCCGACGGCCGGGTTCGGGCTGGTGCGGCCGAGGCCCCGGCGGGCTTCGCGCAGGGCGGCGCGCATGAAAAACCGGGCGTCGGGGGGCGGGCCGGGTCTTTTCGCGTTCACCGTTCGCCGTTAGCCTGCGGGCCCACCATGAGCCTGAGCCTGCGCGAGAAGCAAAGCGTCTATTACGAACTCGGTCAATTCCTGCGCTCCGGCGTGGCGCCGGTGCAAGCCCTGGAGTCGCTCCTGGGCGAGACGCCGGCCGGCCGCGTGCGCCGGTTCTTCCAGGGGCTGCTGGACGCGCTGCGGCGGGGGGACACGCTGCCGGAGGCGTTCGCGGCGGTGCGTCCGGCCATCGGGGAAATGGAACTGGCCGTGGTTTCCGCGGCCAGCCACGGCGGGCGGCTGGACGCGGCGTTCCGCTACCTGTCCGGCTACTTCGAGAACCTGGACCACCTGCGCCGGGAACTCCGCAAGGGGGTGGCCTACCCGCTGTTCCAGTTGCACTTCGGCGTGCTGGTCCTCGGTCTGCCGACGCTGCTCACCCCGGGGGGCGGGGCCGGGGTTTACCTGCGGCAGACCTTGGGCTTCCTGCTCGTTTTCTACCTGGCGGTGGCCCTGCTCTGGATGGTCGGTGCGGCCTGGGTGCGGGCGGCGTCCCGCTCCGTGGCCGCGGACCGGGCCCTGCGGACGGTGCCGCTGTTCGGTGCGTTGCGGCGCAACACCGCCTTGGGCCGGTTCTGCGCGGGCTACGAGATCGGGCTGTCCGCCGGGGTGAACGTCACCGAGGCCCTCTTCGGCGCCGTGCGGGCCAGCGGCAGCGCCATCCTCCAGGGGGCCGCCGCGGGCGTCCTGCCGCGGGTGCGGGCGGGCGAGCAGGTCGGCGCGTCGTTGGCCGGCACGGGCGCGTTCCCGAAGGAACTCCTGCGGGCCATGCGCCTGGGCGAGGATACGGGGCACCTGGACGAGGAACTGCGCCGCGCCACGGGGGACTACGAGGCGGCCGCCCAGCGGAACCTCCGGGCGCTGGGGAGCTGGCTGCCCAAGTTGATCTACCTCGCCGTCGCCGGCTTCCTGGGCTACCAGATCGTCAAGCTCTGGCAGGGTTACGTGAACGTCATCAACACGATGTCGGAAGGGCTCTGAAGCGCTTCGAGGTGGCCGTGCAGTGCGTCTTATTGTTACACCTGAGCAACGGGTGGTTCACACCTTACTGAGACAAATTGACGCATTTTTCAACTTCAGATCGCCGCGGCGTTTTTTAATTATCCGTTTGCAGGCAGAGATTTGCGATTAAGAGCGCGAAGGTGCTGAAATCTGGCATTCGGTGAGCTATTACTCTAACCGGCCCCAGGCCATCCACCTAAGCAAACCTGCTCCTTTAACATCATGAACATCATCCGTTACCAGACTCCTTCCGCGAGCCGTTCTCTGTTCGCCCCGCTCACGCGCTTCTCGGCTCTGAGCGACGAGATGGATCGGCTGTTTCAAACGCCGTTCTTCGGCCATGCCACCGACGCCAGCGACACCTTCACGGGTTGGGCGCCGGCCGTGGATTTTTACCAGGACCAGGAGCGCGTCGTGCTCCGGGCCGAACTCCCGGGCTTGCGCCGCGAGGACATTCACGTCTCCCTGCACGGGGATGTGTTGACGCTCTCCGGCGAGCGCCGCCAGGAAAAAGATGTCGACGGGCGTGGCAGCCTGCGCAACGAGCGGTTCTTCGGCCGCTTCGAGCGCCGGTTCACGCTCCCCGTCCAGGTGGACGCCGGGCGGGTGTCCGCCCACTACGAGGACGGCATCCTCACCGTGACCCTGTTCAAAGCCGAAGAGGCCAAGCCGCGCCAGATCGAGGTCAACGTCAAGTAATCAGCACGCCCTTCCACCCCGCTCGGCGGCGCGCCCCGCCACCGGGCGGCAAGCCCCAACACACTCCAATCCTCACCCATATGGATACCAATACTCAGCAGCAGCAACAAGACGTCGCCGTCCAGACCCCGCACGACGGCCAGCAACAGATCCAACACCAGTCCCAGGTCGCCCCGGCCCACGGCGAGTCGGCCGGCCGTCGCGCGCACTACGTCCGCCCGCGGGCGCACCTCACCGAGTCCGCCAACGAGTTCCTCCTCCAGGTCGAACTGCCGGGGGTGAACCGGGACGGTCTCGAAGTGACCTTTGAGAACGGCGAGTTGGCCATCACCGGCCACCGCACCCCGTTCCAGGCCGGCAGCGCGGAGCTAATCTACCGCGAATCCCGCCAGGTGGATTTTCGCCGGGTGTTCGAGCTCGACCCGACGGTTGACGCCGCCAAGATCCAGGCGCACCTGGAGCAGGGGGTCCTGACCCTGGCCATGCCCAAGGCCGAGTCCGCCCGCGCGCGTCGCATCGAAGTGCAGCACCCCCGCGGCTAAACCCCGTAGCGGCCGCTGTTCATAAGCACACTTTCAGCCCGCGGACCCGCCTGGTCCGCGGGCTGTTTTTTTGCCTCGAAAACCCGAATATACGCTGGCGGCGAAGAGGGTTTTCGATTACTTTCGCGTCCTGCCGGAACCCGGCCCTACCAACAACTTATGGCATCCAAAACCCTCGACGAAACCACGGCCAAGGACCTCAAGCTCCCCGGCATGAAAGCTTCCAAGGAACTTGACCTGGCCCTCCAGCAGATCGCCAAGGATTACGGCGACGGCGCCATCATGCGCCTGGGCGACAAGACCAACATGCAGGTGGAGGTCATCCCCACGGGCAACATCCTCATTGACCGTGCCCTCGGCGTCGGCGGCTTCCCCCGCGGCCGGGTCATGGAGGTGTTCGGCCCGGAGAGCTCGGGCAAGACGACGCTCTGCTTGACCGTCGTGGCCCAGGCGCAGAAGCGCGGCGGCCTGGCGGCGTTCATTGACGTGGAGCACGCCCTGGACCCGAACTACGCCCGCAAGCTCGGCGTCAACGTGGACGAGTTGCTGGTTTCCCAACCCTCCTCCGGCGAGGAAGCCCTGCGGATCTGCGAGACCCTGGTGCGGTCCAACGCGCTGGACATCATCGTCATTGATTCCGTCGCCGCGTTGGTCACCAAGCAGGAGCTCGAAGGCGAGATCGGCGATTCCACCGTCGGCGCCCAGGCCCGGCTGATGTCGGCGGCGCTCCGCAAGCTCACCTCGCTGATCTCCAAGGCCAAGACGATGGTGGTGTTTACCAATCAGATCCGTGAGAAGATCGGCGTGATGTTCGGCAACCCGGAAACGACCCCCGGCGGCAAGGCGCTGAAGTTCTACGCCTCCGTCCGCGTGGACATCCGGCGCATCGGCGCCATCAAGCAGACGGACGGCGTCGTGACGGGCAACCGCACGAAGGTCAAGGTCGTGAAGAACAAGGTCGCCCCGCCGTTCACGGAGTGCGAGTTCGACATCATGTATAACGAGGGGATTTCCTCCACCGGCGCGCTGCTGGACCTCGCGATTGAAAAGGGCGTGCTGGAGAAGCGCGGCTCCTGGATTTCCTACAACGGCAGCCAGTTCGCGCAGGGTCGCGACGCCGCCAAAGAAGTGCTCAAGAAGGACGAGAACATTTACAAGGAGATCGAGGCGGCCGTGCTGGTGAAGCTCGAAGAGGGCAAGGAGAAGTAAACGTTTCCCGCGGCCGAAGTTTGTTCGAGAAGGGGCACGTCCGCGAGGGCGTGCCCCGCTCATTTTGGAGGTCAACGGGGAGGTGCCCGCGAAACACACAAAAAAACACGAAAGTAAGGCAGGAAAACAAACCCTCTCTCTGCCTTTCTTTCGTGTTTTTTTGTGTGTTTCGTGGGCACTTTTTTGTTAGCGCCCGTAAACGTTCCAGAAGTAATACGCCGTCATGCTCGCACCCACGACGATGACGAACCAACGCACCCAGATCGCGGGC
>CAXTFX010000177.1:0-8370 GCA_964243185.1 uncultured Chthoniobacterales bacterium | reverse complement strand
GGTCAACGCCGCGCAGGGCGAGGCCACGACCGCCGCCGCCGCCGTCGGCCCCCTGGACCGCGAGGAGCGCGGCCTGCGCCTGCGGTTGGAAGGTTTCCGCCGGGAGCTGACCGACTTCGAGCGCCGTTTCCAGGAAATCGCTGCCCGCGCCGCCCGGCTGGGGTCCGACACCGGGGCGCAAACGGCGGCCCGCGAGCGCGCCGACGCCGAACGCGCGGAAGCCGCCGCGCGCGTGGAGGACCTCCGCGCGCAGGAGGCGGCGTTGACCGAAACGGTGAACGAGATCCGCGTGCGCGTCGCCGCCGAGGGCCAGCGCCACGCGGGGCTACAGCGGGAAAAGCTGCCCGTCGTCGCCCGCGTCCGGGAGCTGGAAACGTTGCTGGCCAACCGCCAGCGCGAGCTGGGAGACGCCGAGCGGCGCCTCGCGGCGTCGGCCGTGGAGGCGGAGCAGCTCGGCGGCACCATCGCCACCGCGAAAACGGAAGGCGAGGTCGCCGGCAAGCAGGTGGCCGAACTGGTCGGGGAACGCGCGGCGACCATTAACGCCATCGGGGAGCTCGAAGCGGCCCTGCGCGCCCGGCGCACGGAGGTGGCCGCCTTGCAGGAGCGCCGCGCCGCCGAGGAGGTGCGCGAGGCGGGTCTGCGCCTGCGCGCGGACGCGCTGCGCACCCGGATCGCCGAACGTTTCCAGACGGACCTGCGGATGTTCGCCCCGAACCCGGCCGCCTTCGAGTCCGTGCGCTACGTCCGCGCCGACGAGGCCCGCGCCGACGGCGGCCCGACGGACACGCCCTCACTGGTCGCGCGGCTGAACGAGGGCCTGGAAGCCATTGGCGCCGTGAACCTCGACGCCATCCCGGAGCACGACGCGCTGGAGGAGCGCCACCGTTTCCTGGAAACCCAGGACAGCGACCTGCGCCGGGCGGAGGCGGAGTTGCGCGGCATCATCGGCAAGATTAACGAGACTTCCCGCGCCCTGTTCATCGAGACCTTCGCGGCTATCCGGCGGGGGTTCGGGGAGATGTTCGGCGAGCTCTTCGGCGGCGGCCGGGCGGACTTGCAGATGATGGACGGCGACGACCCGTTGGAGTGCGGCATCGAGATCACCGCCCGCCCGCCGGGCAAGCCGGCGCAGAACCTCTCGCTGTTGAGCGGCGGCGAGAAGACGCTGACGGCGGTGGCGTTGCTGTTCGCCATTTACCTCGTGAAACCCAGCCCCTTCTGCGTGCTGGACGAGATGGACGCGCCGCTGGACGAGTCGAACGTCGGCCGCTTCGTGCGGTTGCTGGACCGTTTCGCGACGACCTCGCAATTCGTGGTCATCACCCATAACAAGCGCACGATGGCCCGGGCCGACGCGCTGTTCGGCGTGACGATGGAAGAGCCGGGGGTCTCCAAGCTGGTGGCCGTGCGCCTGGCCCGGGCGGACGAGGCGGGCGTGGCGGAAACCGAACAGATGGCGCTAGGTTAAGCCCGGTTTGTTTCAACCTAGGGTCGGGGAGTGACCGTGACGACCCGCGGCGTTTCCACCGTGGCCCCCTCGGGTGGTCCGACGTGACCGGGCGATTTTTGTGATCCGACCCAAGAGAAGCTTGACGGCCGGGCCGGGGTTTCTTAACCTCTTCGCTGCTATGTTCTCCCCCCGATATTCCCACCTCCTCCCTGGGCTGGCCTCGCTCGCCCTCATCGCCACCTCCCTCCTGCCCGTCGCCGCTCGCGCGGCCGGCCCGGAGATGTCCATCGCCGTCATCCCGAAAGGGACCACGCACGAGTTCTGGAAGTCCATCCACGCCGGCGCCGTCAAGGCCCAGCGCGAGATCGAGTCCGGCGGCGGCGCCAAGGTCAACCTGATCTGGAAGGGTCCGCTGCGCGAGGACGACCGCGAGCAGCAGATTCAGGTGGTGGAAAACTTCACCGGCCGCAAGGTCAGCGGCATGGTCCTCGCCCCGTTGGACAACCAGGCGCTCGTGGACCCGGTGGACACGGCCGTCGCCGCGAAGATCCCGGTCGTCATCATTGATTCCGCGCTGAAGACCGACAAGATCGCCTCCTTCGTTTCCACGGATAACTACGCGGGCGGCGCCTTGGGCGCCGAGCACCTGGGCTCTCTGCTGGGTGGCAAGGGCAACGTCCTGCTCCTGCGCTACCAGCAAGGTTCCGCCAGCACGGAGGAGCGGGAATCCGGCTTCCTGGACACGATCAAGAAGAAGTTCCCCGACATCAAGATCGTCTCCTCCGACCAGCACTCCGGGGCGACGCGTGACACGGCCTACGCCTCTTCCCAGAACGTGTTGAACCGCTTCGGCTCCCAGCTCCAGGGCGTCTTCACGCCCAACGAGTCCTCCACCGCCGGCATGGTGCTGGCCCTGCGCGACGCCGGGATGGCGGGTGGCAAGGTCAAGCTGGTCGGTTTCGACGCCTCCACGCCGCTCCAGGAAGCGATGAAGGCCGGCGACCTCCAGGGGGTGGTCGTGCAGGACCCGTTCAACATGGGCTATCTCGGCGTGAAGACCCTGGTGCAGAGCATCAAGGGTGAGAAGATCGAGAAGCGCGTCGCCACGCCCATCGCCGTGGTCACGCCGCAGAACATGCAGGAGCCCAAGATGGTGGAGTTGCTCAACCCCCCGCTCGAAAAGTATCTCAGCGAATAGCAAACCCCGGGAACGGCGCGGGCCGTTCCCACTTCCTCGCCTGCCCGCCCGGTCCAGCTTCCCCGCCGGCGCCGGGCGCGTCGTCCCCCTACGATGCTCCTCCGGCTTGACAACATCCAGAAAAGCTTCGGGCCGACCCGCGCCCTCCGCGGGGTCGGCCTGACGCTGGAACGCGGCGAAACCCGCGCCCTGATCGGCGAGAACGGCGCTGGCAAGAGCACGCTGATGAAGATCCTCAGCGGCGCCTACCGGCCCGACGCGGGCCGCATCGAGATGGAGGGTCAGCCCTTCCAGCCGGGCGACCCGTTCCAAGCGCTACGCACGGGCGTGGCGATGATCTACCAGGAGCTCAACCTGGCGCCGCACCTTTCCGTGGAGGAAAACATCGCCCTGGGCGCCGAGCCCTCGCGCCTGGGCTGGATTTCCGGCCGCCGCCGCCGCGCGCTGGCGCGGGAGGCCCTGGAGGAGCTCCGGGCCGGGCACATCCCGCTGGACCGGGCCGTCGGCCAGTTGCCCATCGCCCAACAGCAGATGGTCGAGATCGCCCGCGCCCTGGTCGCCCGGCCGAAGGTGCTCATCATGGACGAGCCGACCTCCAGCCTGACCCAGGCGGACACCGCCCGGCTGTTCGACGTCATTGACCGGCTGGCCGCGAGCGGGGTCGGCATCATCTACATCAGCCATTTCCTGGAGGAATCCCGCCGCGTGTGCCGGACCTTCACCGTGCTGCGCGACGGCGCCACGGTCGCCGACGGCCAGCTCGCCGACGCCGACCGGGCCACGATCATCCGCCACATGGTCGGGCGCGACCTCAAGGAAATCTATCCCCGGGTGCCCCACCAGCGGGGCAAACCCGCCCTGGAGTTGCGTAACCTCGTGCCCCCGAACAAGCGCGGGCCGGTGAACCTCACCCTGCACGAGGGCGAGATCTTCGGCCTGGCCGGGCTGGTCGGCGCCGGCCGGACGGAAACGCTGCGGGCCTGCTTTGGGCTGGACCAGGCGCCGGGCGGTCAGGTGCAGCTCCTCTCCGCGGACCGGGGAAACGGCGTGGCTGACCCGGTCACGTCCCCGCACCTCCGGCTCAAACAGGGCTGCGGGATGTTGAGCGAGAACCGCAAGGAGGAAGGCCTGCTCCTCGGCCGTAGCATCGCGGATAATTTAACCCTCACCCGGCTCGGCCTGCTCGGGAAACTCGGCTGGGTGTCCAACGGTCGCCAGCGGACGATGGCCGCGGACTGGATCGGCCGCGTCGGCGCCCGCTGCGCCGGGCCGGACCAACCCGTGGGCCAGCTTTCGGGGGGCAACCAGCAGAAGATCGCCTTCGGCCGGCTGCTCTACCACGGGGCCCGCGTGCTCCTGCTCGACGAGCCGGCGCGCGGCATTGACATCGGCTCCAAGGCCCAGCTCTTCGAGATGATGGGACACCTCGCCGCGGATGGTGTGGCCATCTTGTTTGCCAGCTCCTACCTGCCGGAGTTGCTGGGGGTCTGCGACACCATCGGCGTGATGTGCCGCGGCGCCTTGGTGGAAGTGCGCCCGGCCGAACGCTGGACGGAGGACGAGATGATCTCCGCCGCCCTCGGCCTAAACGCCCCCGCCCCGGCCGCCGCGGTGACCGTGAGCTGATTCTCCGTCCGTAAACCCATCCCCATCCCCCGCATGGCCACCACGCTCACCTCCCCTTCACCCGCCGCCGAGGCGGTCCCCACCGCGGCGGCCCGGCGCCCGCGCATCCCCGCCGGGGTGGCGCGGTTCCTGGACACCGCCGGGCCCCTGCTCGGGCTGCTGGTGGTCGTCGGCCTCATCTGCCTGAAGGCGGACACCCGCGAGGCGTTCCTGACGGTGGCGAACTGGAAGTTCATCGCCGTGCAGACCGTGATCGTCGCCACCGCCGCCCTGGGCATGACGATCATCATCATCGCCGGCGGCATTGATCTGTCCGTCGGCTCCAACGTCGCGCTGTGCTCCGTCGCCGGGGCGCTGTGCCTGCGCGCCGGGTGGCCGCCCACGCTGGCCATCCTCCTGGCGGTGGCCTGCGGCGGGTTGATCGGGTTGATCAACGGCAGCCTTGTGACCGCCCTGCGCTTGGCGCCCTTCATCGTCACCCTCGGGATGCTGGGCATCGCGCGGGGCACGGCCAAATACATGGCCAATGAGCAGACCGTGCAGATGCCGCGCACTTGGCTCAACAGCATGATGTCGCCGTTCCCGACCCCCGCCTGGCTGGTGGTCGCGCCCGGTGTGTGGATCCTGCTCGGGTTTGCGGTGCTCACCTTTTTTCTGTTGAACAACACCGTGTTCGGCCGGCGCGTCTTCGCCATCGGCTCCAACGAGAACGCCGCCCGGCTCTGCGGCATCCGCGTGCATCGGCTCAAGCCGTTGATCTACACGGTGGGCGGGCTGTTCTTCGGGCTGGCCGGCGCCATGCAGCTCGCGCGTCTGCGCCAGGGCGACCCGACCTCCGCCGCGGGGCTCGAGCTGGACGTGATCGCCGCCGTGGTCATCGGCGGCGCCAGCCTCAACGGGGGCGTCGGCGGCGTGGTCGGCTCGCTCACGGGTGCGCTGATCATGGCGGTGCTGCGTAACGGCTCGCAGCAGATGGGCCTGCCCACCTACGTGCAGGAGATCATCATCGGCGCGGTCATCGTCCTGGCGGTCGCCCTCGACCGGGTCCGTCACCGGGAGGCGTCCTCCACCTAGGTCTCGTCGGGCGATCCCGCCGCCCCCGCTTGCGCCCCCCCGCGCCGGCCGCTACGGTCCGCGGATGTTGCCCGTTGCCGAAGCCCCCGTCGGTAGGCTGGGCGTGGCGCTTGACGCCCCGCCGTTTACCGTTTCCCCGCCGCCGCCCGAGCACTTCCTGCCCGCCTTCCGCTGGATGCTCCTGGCGCGGGTGTTGGAGGAGCGGCTGGCTGGCCTTTACCGCGCGGGCAAAATTCAGGGCGGCGTTTATCTGGGCACGGGGCAGGAGGCCCTCAGCGCGGCACTCGGCGTCCACCTGCGGAGGGGCGACGTGTTCGCCCCGTTGATCCGCGACCTCGCCGGGCGGTTGGCCTTCGGCGAGGACCCGCTGGACGTGACGCGCACCTATCTCGGCTCCCCGCTGGGGCCGATGCGCGGGCGCGACGGCAACATCCACCGCGGCCGGCCGCGCGAGGGGATGCTGGCGATGATCTCCCACCTGGGGGCGATGATTTCGGTGGTCAACGGCGCGCTGCTGGCCCGGCGGTTGCGCGGGGAGCTCGCAGGGTGCGTCGGCGCAACCTGCCTCGGAGACGGCGGGACCTCCACGGGCGCGTTCCACGAAGGGCTAAACAAGGCGTCGGTCGAGAAACTGCCGCTGGTGATGATCGTGGCGAACAACCAATACGCCTACTCCACGCCAACGGCCCGGCAGTTCGCCTGCGCCGACCTGCTCGACCGGGCGGCCGGCTACGGGGTGGACGGCCACGCGGCGGACGGCACGGACCTCGGTTCCTGTCTGGCGGCGTTGGGCGAAGCCGTGTCCCGCGCGCGGGCCGGGCACGGGCCGCAACTGGTGGTGGCCCAACTCCTGCGCCTGACCGGCCACGGCGCGCACGATGACGCCGCCTACATGGACCCGGCGCTGCGGGCGTCGGCCCTCGGGGGAGACTGCATCAAGCTGGCCACCGAAAAGATCACCGGGCGCGGCTGGGCCGAACGCGCCGAGGTGGAAGCCTGGCGCGCGGAGGCCGTCAGCCAGGTGGAGGCCGCCGTGGCCCGCACCCAGCGCGAGCCCGCGCCCGACCCGGCGGCGGAGGATTGGTGCGCGCTGGCCTCGCGGCATTTGGGATGACGCCCCCGGGCCTGATCGGGGCTCGCCGCCCGCGGGTGCCGTCCACGGAAAAGGCCGCCCCCCGAGACGGGAGCGGCCTTGGTCTCCAGAGTAGCCGTTACTTGATGAACAGCATCTCCTGATACGTCGGCAGCGGCCAGAGGTCGTCGGCGACGATGCCCTCCAGGGTGTCGGCG
Organism: uncultured Chthoniobacterales bacterium; assembly: GCA_964243185.1. Lineage (GTDB taxonomy): Bacteria > Verrucomicrobiota > Verrucomicrobiia > Chthoniobacterales > SZAS-18 > CAXTFX01. The sequence continues at coordinate 1,729 of CAXTFX010000177.1, read as the reverse complement.
GCCTCGCGGACCGTGAGCATCGCGGGCAGCACGCTGTCGCAGAAGTGCTTGGCGTGGTCCGCCGTGCCGCCGTGGCTCTCGTGGCCGAGGACTTCGTCGAGCTTGTGGACGCCGTCCATGAGTTGCCCCATGAGGTCGGTGACCCGGGTGAGCATCGCGGTGTGCGGCTCGATGCCGGCCGTCTTCAGGCTGGCGGCCGTGGCGGCGAGTTCCCCCTGGTAGCGCATGGCGGCCGGGAAGATGGAGGTGCGGGCCATCTCCAGCGTCAGGTTCGCCTCGACGTTGACGGTCTTAACGTATTGCTCGAAGGCGATCTCCTGGCGGCTTTCCAGCTCGCGCCGGGTCAGGATGCCGTATTTCTCGAACAGGGCGACCGTCTCCGGGGCGCTGTAGGTCGGCAGGGCGTCAATGGAGGTCTTCAGGTTGGGCAGCCCGCGCGTGGCGGCCTCCGCGTGCCACTCCTCGGAGTAGCCGTTGCCGTTGAAGATGACGCTGCCGTGCTGGTCCACCACGCCCTTGAGGAGCTTCTGGACCGTGGCGTTCAGGTTGTCCGGGCCGGCGGCCTCCAGCGCGCTGGCCATCTCTTCGAGCGCCTCGGCGAGGATGACGTTCAACGCCATGATGGGCGCGCCGATGCTCTGGTTGGAGCCGACCGCGCGGAACTCGAACTTGTTGCCGGTGAAGGCGAAGGGCGAGGTGCGGTTGCGGTCGCCCGCGTCCTTGGGCAGCGGCGGGAGCACGTCCACGCCGATGTTGAGGGTGCCCTTGGCCTTGGAGGTCTTGGCCCCGCCCGCGCCGATCTGCTGGAACACGTCGGCCAACTGGTCGCCGAGGAAGATGGAGATGATAGCCGGCGGCGCCTCGTTGGCGCCGAGGCGGTGGTCGTTGCCCGCGGAGGCGATCACGGCCCGCAGCAGGGCGGCGTGTTTGCTCACGGCCTGGATGACGGCGCCGCAGAACACGAGGAACTGCGCGTTCTCGTGCGGGGAGTCGCCGGGTTCGAGCAGGTTGCCCTGGGTCGCGTTGCCTAAGGAGAAGTTCAGGTGCTTGCCGGAGCCGTTGATACCGGTGAACGGCTTCTCCGCCAACAGGCACGACAGGCCGTATTTCTCGGCCACGCGCTTGCGCGTGATCATGACCAGCTGCTGGTGGTCGGCGGCGAGGTTGGACGGCTCATACACCGGCGCGATCTCATACTGGCTCGGGGCCACTTCGTTGTGACGGGTCTTGATGGGGATGCCGAGCTTGTAGAGCTCGCGTTCGGCGTCCAACATACAAGCGAGGACACGCTCCGGGATGACGCCGAAGTATTGGTCCTCGAACTCCTGGCCCTTGGGGGGTTTAGCCCCGAACAAAGTGCGGCCGGCGTTCAACAGATCGGGCCGCGAGAAGAAGAAGTTGCGGTCAATGAGGAAATATTCCTGCTCCGCGCCCGCGGTGGAGGAAACGTGAGCGACATTGGTATGCCCGAACAATCTTAACACGCGGCGGGCCTGTTTATCCAAAGCCTGCATGGCGCGCAGCAGCGGCGTCTTGTTGTCCAGCGCCTCGCCCGTCCACGACACGAAAGCCGTCGGAATGCAAAGGGTATTGCCGTTGGGGTTCTCCAAGATATAGGCTGGGCTGGTCACGTCCCAGGCGGTGTAGCCGCGCGCCTCGAAGGTCGAGCGGATGCCGCCGGACGGGAACGAGGAGGCATCCGGCTCGCCCTGGATGAGCGTCTTGCTGG
>CAXTFX010000176.1:0-8429 GCA_964243185.1 uncultured Chthoniobacterales bacterium | reverse complement strand
CACCTCAAGGTTGCTCCACTCGTAACGGCCCGGGCCGAAGCGCTCGGCCAGCAGCTCGAAGAGCAGCGCCACGCGCTGGCCCGCCGGGGCGACGGGGCGCAGGAAGACGGCGCGGTCGAGGGGACCTCGGTCACGCTGCGGGTCGTAGCGCACCTCCCCCACCCGGATGGCGTGCTCGTGCTCGTAGGCGTGAAAGCGCGGGGCGTTCGGGTCGGCGGGCAAGAGGCCGCGGGCGCGCAGCTCCTCCTCGCCGGCCGGTTCGGCGCGAAAGAGGGTCTCGATGGTCTCGGCCTCGATCTGGCCGCGGAGGGCCAAGAGCGCCGCGCCGGCCCCGCCCTCCCCGTTGAAGGGAGCGGCCTCGGCCGTGGCGGCGCGCAGGCGCAGGCCGGCGGGGGCCAGGGTGCGGGCGAGCAGCTCGGCCAGTTGGTCCGCCCCGGGCAGGTCCTTGGCCGCCACGGCGCTGCCCGGGGCGGGGGTGAGCCGCACGGTGGGGGCAGCGGTCGGCTCGGGACCGGCGGCATCGGTCCCGACGCTCGGGGCGGGCGAGCGCGAGCAGCCCGCGAAGGCCTCCGGTGTGAGCAGCGCCAGTGCCATCAGAACGTGCGGCAGGCGGAACACCCGCCGGGGGCGCGGCGGCGGCAAAGGGAGGTGGCCGGGGTGCATGGTTGTAGCGCGGGACACGGGCAATGCGGTGGGGCCGTTTACCGCGAAACCGACGTCCGGCGGCGCCGACGAACGCCCGCCGCGGCCAAGGCGGCAGTCCCAGCCCCGACCAGCAGGGCCGTGGTCGTCGGCTCGGGGACGACCTGGATGGCCAAGCCCGTGAAGGGCGGCAGCGCGGGGCTGAAGGGGTTGCTCACCGCCCCGAGGAGCGTGGCCGCCCCGCTGGCCGGGTCCACCGCGTAGAGCACGTTGGCGTTGCCGACGGCGTTCAGCTCGCCCAAGCGCGCCGAGCCGTCAGGGGCAAAGCTCAGGCCCACGTCGCCGGTCACGGTCACGCCGAGGGAGCCAACGACCGAGAGGCTCGACAGGTTGACCAGCGCCGCGCGGGCGCGGTCCACCCCGTAGAGGGTGCCGCCACCCGAGAAGGCCAAGGCCACCAGGTCGGGGGTGGCGCCGCCGCCTGCGTAGGCCAGCACGCCCAAGTCGCTGACCTGCCCGGAGCCGAACGCCTCGGTGTAGAGGTGACCATTGGCCCCGAGCAGGGCCAGGTTGCCGTCCAAGGGCGAGAAGGCCCCACGGGTGACGCTCAAGGCCGCCGAGGGGACGGCGACCAGGGTGGGCACCCCGCCGACAAAGCCGCCGTTAAACTGCTGAAAGGCATACACGTCACCGGAGGCGGCCAGCCCGTAGAGCGCCCCGTTGGCGGCCCGGAAGCCGAGGTCCACCAGGGCCGCGTCGCCGCGGGCGAAGGGACCGGCGGAGGTCACGCCCTGGACCGAGCGGCTGGAGAGGTCGAGCCGGTAGAGGCCCGTGCCGGGGGCTGTCAGCGCGTAGGCGCTGCTCTGGGCGCAGGCGGCGGGGGCAGCTCCGGCCAGGGCAGCCGCGGCGAGTAGCCCGGGGTAGAGGATGAACCCGGGCGGCTGGAGAGAGCGTTGGCGAGGGGAGGGCGGGACGGGGTTGACGGTCACGCCGCTGTTTTATCCCGACTAGAGTGCGCCGTCTAGACTCAAATATGGAGTCATGCATTTCGGCCCGTCCCTTGCCGCGCATCGGCCATGCGCGGCGTTGTCCACACGCTTCACTCCGAGCGCTACCGGAGCTTCCTAGCCCAGTTGGTGGCCATGCGTCGGCGCGCGGGCCTGACCCAGCGCCAGCTCGCCGCTCGCTTAGGCCAGCGCCAAGCCTACGTGGGTAAAAGCGAGCTGGCCGAGCGCCGACTCGACATCTTGGAGTTGGCCGACTGGTGCCGGGCCTGCGGGGAGGACCTCGCCAGCTTCGTCGCCCGCCTGGAACTCTGAGGCAAGAGCTGACAAGCGGATTACGATCATTCCCTTTCGCGGGAATAAGTCCCTTCCGCCCGCTTCGGCGACTGACCGCGGGCGGCCCGCATCAAGCGGGTCCCTGGTCCGCGTCCTTGCCCAGGTTCTGCCAGAACCCGTCGAGGTCGGCCTCCTCCATCGCCGCCCACCCTGCCGGCGGTGCGCTGCCTCCTTCAGGTCTTGCTCGTCCGCTGGGACGGCCGATGTCCTTGGTGCCGGACGTGTTCTGATCAACTCAAGGACAACCTGGCGCAGTATCACTAAGGGTTCTGCTGTTAGGGGGTCTCGGTCGAACCAAGCGCCGGATTGTTGCCGTTGAGTTGACCCTGCCAAGCTCGCCGCACCTCTGGCAGTGCGTCGTTGATGGCAGCCTCGCGCCACCGTGCCAGAATCTCCGACCGTGGAAGATTCCTTGCGTCAAACCGTGCGGCGAGCTGTGAGGCCAACTCGACCGCGGCTTTCCGACAGCTTGGTCGCTCGGCCACCGCGATGGATCCCTGGCTCGATCCGTCCTCAGCCAAAGCCTTCCGGCTGGTCGGGTAAGCGGTTTCGCCCAGAAGCTTCCTCAACGCGGCAACCAAGGCATCCTGATGGGCCGCGGTGAGAACGCCGGGTGTGCGTGCGATCAACTCTGCCATCGTGTCGAGCGCCGAGTCGAGCGCGGGGGCGGCACGCAAGGAGATTTTAGCCACGAGCACCTCGATCAAGGAAGAAGGCGGGGCAATCTCCAAACGGTTGGCTTCGTGCAGCAGGCCCCAATGGTAGAGCGCCAGCGATCCACGCCGGACTTGTTCCTCGTCTGAATCCACCAAGGCACATCGCACTTTTCTGGTGACGTCGCCCGAGCGTTCCGGCGCGATGAGCAAGGTCGCCGGCAGGAGCTGGGTGGTGGGTAAACCGGCGATCTCCAGTTCGTCGCACAGGTCTAGAGCCAACTTACGAACATTGGGTTCCAATCCCGCCGCTCTTGGCAAGATTACCAGATACATCACTTGCGCCATCTGGCCCAGGCGACTTCTGGCATTGTCCGGGCTGAACCCCAAAAACTCTGGCGGTGCGGAGGCGAGCAGGTCGCGGTCATCCCTCCACCACGCGGTCGTCTTCTCCAGCAGGACCGCCGTTTGCTCCGGGGTCCAGTCAATGTGCGTGGCCGCTAATCTCGGTGCGGTGTTCGGGTTTAAACTCGCCCGTAAAAGAACCTCGGTGAAGTCGAGGCTTGGTCCCACGTCGTAAACCGCTCGGGTTCGGGGGCGGGTTTGAGCTTGCGGCGAATCGCGTGGTAGGCGCGCGTAGTCTCCGGCCAGCATCGCGGCGGCGAACCGATCCTTGGTTCCGGCGAGATCAGGTGAAGGCAAAGCAAGGAGAAAACTGGCGAGGCCGGCGAAGCCCACCGGCAACCCTTTGTCGGGGTCGCAGCGCGACCAGAGGGCGCTCACGAAATCGTCGCGCTCGCCAACGCTCATGGCTCCGAGTTCTTCGACCACCCGCAGGCGGCAAGCCGCCCGCAACCGTGCATCCGGGCTGCCGTCGCGCAAAACCCGCAGGAGATTTTGGATGGGTCGGTCCCAAGCACCCCGCTTCTGAGGGTTGCGTTCCAACACTTCCCGGTCGAGGTGAAATCCATTGAGCGGTTCGGCGTGGATTTGCGGCTCTGACACGTTGTAGCCGTTTTCTCCCGGAATGGGCAGATCCAGGAGCGCCGGCAGACGGGCCAGCACCCTCTCCGGCGGTAAGGCCGCGAGGATGCGCTCGAACAGAGCGATGAGTCGTTGGCCCAACCCGTAGGACTCCGAGACAAACCAGGGTGAGCGATAGTAGGCCATGGTCAGGTCGAGCACCTCGTCCTGAACGGAAGCCTCTAACCGGAAGAACAGCCGGGACAACATCTCGCAGGTCGGATCAATCAGGCGGCGCATGAGACTGGCGTCCTCCGTGTCAGCGGTGTGCTGACCTTGACCGGCCGCCTGCCGCATCGGGGCCAGCAACAGCCGCGTCATCCCAGCCACCTCCTCTCCGGTGAGTCCCGCCACCCGCGCCCGTGTGAAAGCCTCCTTTAATTGGTCGTTGCGACCCGCGCGCAGCCACACGCCCAAAGCCCAGAGTGCCGCATAAGGCTCGATCCACTGCGCGGCTAGACCTATCTCTTCGACGTGTATCGTGAGTCTGCCGCAACGCGGCGGCACGCCCGCCTCCTCGCAGAGGCGCAACAGGGCAAAGGCCGGACGGCTTTCGAGGTGTGCTGGCGTGTCGCTGTAATGACGGGTGATGCTCTCCCTTCCGGGATCGAACCCGGGCCGACGATGCCGGGAAAACTGCGAACCGGGAACGGGCTGCTTGAGGGCTGAAGCCAACTCTTGCAGCTCCCGCCAAGGGTCGCTGCGAAAGGTTGCCAGCCGCTCCCAGCGGTCGCGCAGGGCGGCGCGGTCGCCCCCCTTGCCGCCGAAGGGGTCTTTGCCCTGCGCCGAGGCGTCCAAGAGCATCATCACCCAGCCCTCCTGAGAGAGAAGCAGCGGGTCGCGCCCTCCCGGCGGCAGCCGCGAGCGGATGGTGGCCAGCGCCGCCTCGGCGATCCGGTTGGATTCACCCAATTCGCCTAGTTCAGCGAGGATCGCCGCCCTCCGCGCTTCCCAGAACGGGAGGTCCGGCATCGGTGCCCACGCGGCCAGCGCCTCACGCAAAGCGGCCAAATTCAGGCACCCGAGCTGAAAGAGACACCGCTCGTGATGCCACCGTGCTCGCCACTCGCCGCGTTCGTCCAGGGCCGGGGCTATCAAATCTACCCACCGCTCAAAGCGTTCAGGGTCCTGGTCTTCGCGGGCCTCGCGCGCCAGGGCGAAGACCAGCTCAACCCACCACTCCCGAACCTCAGACCAGGACGGCGCGTCTTGTGCTACGGGCGTGGGCAGGGTGGTCAGCCCGCCGTTGCCGGACTCGAAGGGATCGTAGGCTCCGATCACGGAGGCGAGTTTTTCCACTTGGGGCAGGAACAGCGGGGTAAGCGTGCGTTCCAGCCGCCAGTTTAACTCGTAGCAGAGCCGCAGGTTCTCCGGGGCGGGCAACGCGCCGCCGGCCGCCAGGACGGGGTCGGTCCAGTAGCGGGTCTGATTCCAAAGGGTCTCCCGCAGTTCGTGTGGGGCGACCACCCAACCAGGGTATTCCCGACGCTGGGCCGTCCAGGTCTGGCGCAGGGCAAGCAGTTTCTCCGGGGTGGGTGCCCCTTCTGTGACGGAGGGACGAAATGCAAACGGTGGGGTCGGAACCGACGGCGAGGGCAGAAGGTCAGGAACCCCTGCGGTGCGTTCAGGCACGAGCCGCGCCTCCGCCGACGGCCAACGGTTCAGGCTGGGCGGTTCACCCGCCCGCAGGGAGAGCAGCAGCCACTCCAGCGCCTTGGCGTGGCGCGCGGAGCGATCCGGGAAACGGTCGGCGGGGAAAAGTGGGGAAAGGTCAATCGGCGTGATGCGCCGCGCGTTGAGCACCAAACGCTGCGAGGGCGCGAGATCGAGCAGGCCACAAAGGTAGATGTTGGGCGTCGAATCCCCCAGCCGGTCGCGCACCCACCCAGTCCAGGACAGAAAGTTGGGGTCATCGGCCGAGAAGCCCACCAGGCAGAAGGCGTTCTCCATGATGGCCTGTTGGACTAGGTTGACGAAGGCGGGAAATCTCGCCGGGTAGGTGCGGAAATCCTCCTCGGTGATGACAAAAGGCCGGTGCGAAGGGAAGCTGCCGTGGAGCTTGACGATGCGCGGCCCGCCCGCGGCCGGGATGTCGGCGGGGGTCTGAACGATGTCGTAGCGCCGCTCGTGAACAGCCGGGCGGGTGCGTTCGAGCAGGGTGTCGTAGTTGGTCGTGAACACGTCGGCCCACGGCAAAGAAAGCAGGTGCGCGTGCAGCCGGCCGGGCACGTAGTTCTGGTCGGGCAGCGCCTGGAGGAGCAGGCTGTCGAGGGCGTCGCGGCGGAAGGCGGCCTCGAACTCCTGGGCCAACCGCAGGACGTTCAGGCCTGCACCCGCCTGCTGACGACGTTCACGGCGACGGGACTGGTCCTCGCCCGGATGCGGCGGGTAGAGCCGGTCATACATCCGGCCCACCAGTTCCTGCCAGAGGAGGAGGGTGCCGCCGGCCGTGGACCGTTGGGAAGCGTTCAGGCTGAAGCCGGCACCGACCATCACGGCGGCGCGACCTTCCCAAAGGCGTTGCCGTAGATGTTCGAGGTGGGGCCGATCGGGGAACATGATTACAAGAGTTTTAATGTCGGAGCTAGGGTCTGTCGGAGGACTTGTTCAAATCTCCACCAAAAGTCTGAACAGGTTTTCCACGTTGAACGTTGCCAGGTTGTGCCCGAACTCACCCCGGATGGTGGTGTCCACAGCGGTAATCTCACGCTCCCGCCATTCTCGGAAGTCAGCCCAACCGGGTGCAGCCTGCGCGAGCAGTTCCGCCAGCGTGATCTTCACATCGGGCGCATTGGATTGGCAAAGCGCCGTCAGCAAGGCCCGCCGCACCTCTTCATCGCGTCGGGCACGTGCAACGTAAGCGCGCATTGCTTCGCGGAAAACATACGCCTCTTTTCCGCCACGCTCCTCGGCGAACTCAATGATTATTCTCGCGAAGGATTCGGGCGGCGAAAAGGTGGTGCTAAGCGCGTGCCACAAGTTCCATGAAACTTTGCGTCCCTCTTGGACAGCGTTCGCGTGGTAACGGGCGAGTTCGTCCGAATCAGGCCAGCCAAGCGCGAGGGCAATCAGAACCGGATCCGGCAACTGTATCAATTCAATGCCTGATGTGAGTTGAACGCACGCAATTGCGTCACCTCCCCATTGGGCGGCGAAAAGTCCTGCCGTTCTCACCTGATCACTCCAACCGTGTGGAGTGGGGATACGCCCATGAAGGACACCAACGCACAACGAGAGTAGGCGCTCACTGCTCGGTTCCGTCCGGGCAAGGAAATCAAGCAACTCAAACGAAACTCCGTCATGCTCTGCCGTGGAAAACAAACTACTTACCCACGCACGCGCCGCCTGGGCATCCTCAACGAACATCGCTAAGCGGCTAGCGAACGACAACCGCTCGTTGTGATAAGTAAATTCGATAAACGATTCCTCACTGAGAGCCGCCTCTAGTCCAGCCCAGTGCTTCGCAAGCTGGCGAGCTATCGTTTCCTTGCGTTGCCGTAAGCTTTCACCAAACAACCATTGACCTTCACGAAAACGGCCGTGGTATTCTTCACGGATTACATTGAACTCACGTAACTCAAGGAGCGCGGCAACCGCGCTCTGGCGTCGCTCTTCGTTGTCGAACCCAACCGCACGCAACATTTTTCGTAGCTTGGTGACATGAGCTGGATCAAGCGTTCCGGCCATCAATTCCCTTCTGACAAAAGCGACGGCTGCACGCGCCTTAACTTCGCCATCCCGCTCCAAATCGAATTGGCTAAGCATCTCGCGCGCGAATGGGTCCGCGGGGGGTAAAGCCATAAGTTGACTTACTACCACGGCGCGCAATTCTGCGGAAGGTGGCGCAACCATTGTGATAAGTCGCGCGCGTATATCAACGTCGTGTCCGAAACCTTTGGCCACCGCGGAAAGATTGCCGTCGTGACTTTCAAACTCCACCAAAGCGAGTTCCTTGATTCGAGGGTCCTGCCCTGAAAACTCGATCAGGAGGTGACGAAAGGTTTCTTGTTGCCAGTCCGGCGCGTGCTTTGCTAGATGTAGGCAAGGTTCCAATACGTCCGGTGAGGACAGGTCGCCGTCCACCGCTACGATACCTCTTAACAAAGGCCACGGCCATCTGAACTCACCCGAGTTGAGGCAAAGCAGCAATCGCTTGCGTGCCTCAGTTTGATCTGGAAGAACGCGAGGGATTAACTCCGCCATTTGTGCAAGCAGTTCTGGCTGGGAGTAAAGGGCTTCGCGCAACACGGTCACTACTTCCTCATCCTCTGCACCCCATCCTTCGACTAATGCCCAAGCGCACCAAAAGCCGAAGCTCTTCGCTTGCCGAAAAGTGTCAAGAAGATGGGCTTTTACTCGTGGGGTGCGTGCAAGCAGCGCCGCTTGAGCAAAGCGGTAATCGTCGGTGCGCGTGTCACGAAAGAGGTAGGCTTCTACTGACGCCGCAACCGCCGGGTGCGCGGCGAACCAGCGTGCGTGACCAGGTAGGTATTCTTTAGCGTTGTGTTCGAGACTGATAAAAGCGTTGGGCTGCCGAAAGAAGTCAGCTAAAGCAAGTGCCACCTCCTCGTCTCCCACGAAACCACGAATCAACACGGGGAATGCAATCTCACGGTCCATAGCCTCTTCCTCCCACGGCCTTTCGGCTTTCAGCGACGTGATCACCGCAGCCTTCACTGCGACCGAGCGCGGCCAGCCATTCAGCAGCGCCTCGATCAGATCGGGTCGCCCGTGGTAATCAACGATGCATCCTACCTGCCCAGCGTGACGC
>CAXTFX010000175.1:0-8440 GCA_964243185.1 uncultured Chthoniobacterales bacterium | reverse complement strand
GCCACTTCGGCCGCTTGGGTTTGCGGATGAGGTGCATCCCGGCCTCGTGCGTCAACCGGTTGCCCTTGCGGGTGTTGCAACGGATGCACGAGCAGACGATGTTTTCCCACGTCGTCAGGCCGCCCTTCTCGCGCGGCAGGACGTGGTCGAGGTTCAGGTCGCGCCGGTCGAACACCTTGCCACAATACTGACAGGTGTTGTGGTCGCGCTCGAAGATGTTGTGCCGGGTGAACTTGACCTCCTTCTTCGGCAAACGGTCGAACAACAGCAGCACGATCACCCGCGGCACGCGCACCCGCAGGGTTACGCCGTGGATCATCTCTGGCTCCGGCTCACGGCGCGACAGGTCGGCCCAGCTCTGGAAATCGTGCGTGTCAAACGTCGGCGCGCCGGTGGCCTCGTCCGCATGGATCACCTGCGCGTGCCCCTGGAGCAGCAGGTTGAACGCGCGGCGGACGGAGCAGATGTTGACGGCCTGCCACAGCCGGTTCAACACCAGGACGGGATGGTCTAGGACGGTGGTGTTTTGCACGCGGGGGACGGCAAGGGTGCCGCCAAGGCGCGCGAAATTTAGTCAGTCGCGCGCGGGTTGTCAACGCACCCCCAAGATGCGGTGGCAACGCGAACCGCGTTATGCTACATCCGCGAGTCCCGGCCCGAGTCCTGCTTCGGGAAAATCCCCCGTCCCGCGAGGGCGGGTCTCTCCCCGCCGCGGCCCCGCGCTGGTGGTTCGCTTTTCCCTTTCCCCCCGCGCCATGCACCCGGCTGCTTCCCGTCTCCGTCACGTTATTTTCACCTTCTCCGCCGTCGCCGCCCTCGCGGCGGTCGCAGCGCCCGCCCGGGGTCAGGAAGTTGCCGGCCCACCCACCGGCCGCCCCGTGGCCGCGCTGGGCCCGGACGCCGCCGCGGCGGTTGATCCCTCCGAACTGTTCCTGCGGGCTTTTACCTCCGTCCAGCAGGCGGAAACGGCCGAGCGCGACGGCAAGCTCAAGCTGGCCATGAGCAAATACCGCTTCGCCGCCACCCTGCTCGACCAGATCAACCAGAACCACCCCAACTGGCAGCCCCTGATCGTCGGCTACCGCTCGCGGAAGACCTCCGAGGCCATCACCAAGCTGCAAACCAAGATCGACGTGCAGGCCCCGGCATCCGCCCCGGTCGCGCCGGCCGACCTCCCCCCGGCGCCGCCGCCCCCGGCGGGCCCCGGCGCCGGCGGCAGCAACAGCGCCAACAGCGCCAACAGCGGCGACTACTTCGCCCTGCCCGAGCCCGACCGCGCGGGCGGGGGCGGCAATGCAACCGCCGGGGGCCGCCGCGCGGCGGACGCGGCCAGCAACAATGCGCCCGCCGCACCGGACGCCCGGGCCTCCGCGCGCGCGGAGGCCGCCGTCAACAAGGCCGCGCAGGAGGCCCGCGCCAAGATTGACCGGCTCCAGGACGAGTTGAAGAACACCCGCAAACAACTCGACGCCGCGCAGAGGGAGCGTGAGTCGGCGCAGAAGGAGCGTGAGACCGCCCGGAAGGAACAACGTCGGCTCAAGGACCAGCTCGAAGAGGCCCAGGACGACCTGAAAACCGCGGTGAAAAAGGTCGAACAGACCAAGACCGACCGCGACAGCCTGGCCGCCGACCGCGAGAAACTTCAAGCTCGTTTGAAGGAGGCCGGCGTCAAGAACGCGGAAGCCGCCGCTGCCACCCGCAAGGAACTCCGCCAGGAAATCGAGAAACTGAGCGACCGTCTCACCAAAGCCGATGAGGTCGCCAAGGACGCCAGCCGCGAGCGCGACGCCCTCGCCGCCAAGTATGCCGCCGCGACGAAGAAGAACGCCGCCGGCACCAGGGGCGAGTTGCCCAAGGAAGTCAACGACCGCCTGGAAACCCTTGCCGCCGAGAACACCACGCTCACCCAGAAGCTGGCTACGGCCGAGCGGACCATCGCCGACCTCAACGTCGAGGCGGCCAAGCGCAAGGGGGAGGCCGAGGCCGTCCAGGGTGAGTTGACCAAGCTCCGCCAGCAACTCGCCGAGTCCCGCGACAAGAACGACCAGGCCGACACCCAGCTCGTCGCCCTCCGCAAGCAGCTCGACGAGGGCGCCGAGCGCATGAAGGAGGGCTTGCCCAAGGAGGAAGCCAACAAGCTGGCCAAGGAGAACGAACTCCTCCGCAACATCTCCCTGCGGCTGCTCAAGCAGCAGAACGTCCGCGCCCAGGCGTCCAAGCTGCTCGGTGAGGAGTTGGTCCGGCTGGAGGTCCAGTCCAAGAACGTCACCGATCAACTCGCCGTCCTCGGCCAGCCCTCCGTGCAGCTCACCGACGAGGAGCGCACGTTGTTCAAGGACCCGCTCGTCGCCATCTCCGACAACGCCGACCCGTCCACGTTGGCTGCTTCCATCGTGGCGGTGAGCCCCGCCCGCGGGGGGGACGGCGCCCCCACCGGCGCGGCTTCCACCTCCGGCAACGGCAACCTCCCGCCGCCGCCCCCGGGGGCATCTTCCCCTTCCCCGGAAGCCGGCGCCGCCAGCGCCGCCACCGCCGGTTCCCCATCCCTGCCCGGCACCGCCCCGACCCCGGCGCCGAACCCACCCGTCCCGGAGAATCTGATTCCCCTGGCCAGGGAGGCGAAGGAGCAACTCGACCAGGGCCGCTTCCCCGAGGCCGAGGCCTCCTACGAGAAGCTCGTCGCCCGTGCGCCCAAGAGCGTTTACGGCCTGGCGAATCTCGGCGTGGTCCTCTCCCGCCAGGGCAAGCTCAAGAGCGCGGAAACCAAGTTGAAAAAAGCCGTCGCCCTCGCGCCGAACGACCCCTTCAGCCAGGCGACGCTCGGCATCGTCTATTACCAGATGCGCCGCTTTGACGACGCCATCGAGTGCCTCACCCGCGCCATCGCCCTCGACCCGAAAACGGCGAGCGCCCACAATTACCTGGGCATCACCTCCTTCCAAAAAGGCTGGCCCGAGGCGGCCGTGGAAGAGCTGGACAAAGCCCTGGCCCTGCGCCCGGACTACGCCGACGCCCACTTCAACCTCGCCGTCGTGTATGCGCTCAACCAACCGCCGTCGAAAGAAAAAGCGATGCAGCACTACAAGCGGGCCACGGAGCTGGGCGCCGCCCCGGACCCGGCGTTGGAGAAGATGATCAACTGAGGGGGGTTAGCCCGGAATCGTGCACCGCCGAGCAGCGCGGGGCAGCGGGGGTTTAGAACCGTTTGGATGAGTGCTGTTCGCTTTATCTCGCGAACGAGTTTCGCCTACTTCTCGGCTGAAGGGTGTCCTGAACTTACGGGACGGCGTGCCTGGGTTGGGGCCTAAGATTCGTGTCGGCACGAGGCGAGCAGAGGCCCCGGAGTGCAGGTCCGCCAGGGTCCCGGGCAGCCGCTCGTAGTCCCGGGCCAAGCGTCGGCAGCGGGCCGTCCAGGCAAAACTTCTCTCCACCACCCAGCGTCGGGGCAAAAGGACAAAGCCCCGCTTGGCCTCGGGCAGGCGGACTATCTCCAATCGGACCCCTTGCGCTTGAGCCTCGGCGGCGGCCTCCTCGCCCGTGTAGCCTCCGTCCACGTAGGCGACCTCGACGCCTTCTCCCGTGGCCTCCCGCACGGCGGCCAGGAGCTGACCCACGTGGGCGCGCTCGTTCTCATCGCCGCCGAGACGTGGGCGGCGAGGAGATGACCGAGGGTGTCCACGGCCAGGCGCACCTTGTGCGCAGCCGCGCCGTGGTCAGGCGGCGTTGGGCTTGGGCGCTTGCCAGAGGCCATGATCGTTGCCGCCCAGCAGGTAGATGGCCACCGTGCCGTGGCCGGGCAGCTTCATCGGCGGCAGGGCGACCTGGCCGCCGGCCTGCTGGACGGCGGCCAGGGCCGCCGGGAGGTCCTCGACCAGCCAGTAGGGCCGCACCACGGGTGCCTCCGTCGCGCGCAGGGGAGCGCGCACCCCGACGAAGCCACCGCCGGCCAGGGCGGCGGTGCGCGCGTGACCGAGGCCGGCGTCGGACTCGCCAAACTCCACCCTGTGGGCGGCGTAGGCGATGCACGCGGCCTCGACGTCCTGGGTCACGATCTCCAGGTAGCGGATCTGCATGGGGTCTTCCTTCAAGCCTCGGAGCTAAGTGGGATGACGGCACGACCGTCAGGCTGCCAAAGTTCGATGGGGTCACCCTCCGGGTCAGAGAAGCGCGCGAAGCGGCCGTTGGGGCAAACTTCTGGGTTCACCTTGACGGTGGTGCCGGCAGCCTGCAACTGGGCAACCATGGCCTCCAGGTCGGCCACGCGGAAGTTGAGCATGAAGGTCTTCTCCGGGTTGCCGAAGTGGTCGGTGTCGGCGGCGAAGGGCTCGAAGACCGTGGGACCACCTGCCTGCACCCAGCAGGGTGCCCCGTAGTCGGCCGGGGTCCTGGTCACGCCCAAGACGGCCTCATACCAGGCGGCCAGAGCGCCCGGGTCACGGGCACGGAAGAAGAAGCCGCCGAAGCCGAGCACTCGTTGTTGCATCCCCTTACCTTGGTGAGCTCGCACGGACAAGGACGGTCCGTGGGGGAATGGAAAAAGCGGGCTGCCCTCTGTTTAGGGCGGCACCGGGGCGGGCAGCGCTGGTGGGGGCGGGGAGGGGTGCGGCGACGGGATCACCGCCAGCGGGACCAGCAACACGAGGACGCCGGTTATCCCGGCGGCGGGGGCAGCCGTCGCTTGCGCACGAAGTTGGCCGTGGTCCGCCAGAGCACGACGGCCGAGAACGCAAAGGAGAGAGCCAGCGGCAGCCGCTCGGCCGCGGAGGCCGGCAGCGCCGCACCCGCCCAGACCAGCGGCAGGGCAAGCAGGCCGGGGCCGAAGAGCAGCCAGACGCCCACCAGCACGATGGACCGCGGCGGGCCATCCACGGCCTAGCGGTTAGGCGAAGCCCTCCGAGAGCGCACTCTTGAGCGGGTCCACGGTGGCCATGCGGCTCAAGGGGGCGCCACAGCACCGGCAGAAGTCCACCTGCGGCGGGTTGGAGGCTACGCAGTTGGCGCAGAGCAGGCCCGGTTCCTCCTCGTGGCCGGGGGCGGGCTCGGCGGGTTCCTCCTCGGCAGGTGTGGACGTGGCCATTGCTCCCCTCCGTTGTGCACAAATTTGCCGGCTACGGCAGGTCACTCAGGAACACCTTGCTCTGGGCCTTGCCGATGGCGTAGTCCTCACCCGGTCCGGGATCCAGGAACACCTTGACCTTGTGGTTGCGGTTGGCCCCGGGCAGCAGCGTCACCGGGATGAGGGTTTCGCCTTGGCCGGCCGGGATGGTGACCCCGCCGGGCAACGTCTCGTAGTCGCCCCCGCCGGCGGCGCTGCCTCCAACGTGATAGGTGACAAAGACCTCCACGTCGGGGCGCCCGCCGACGCGGCTGACCACGAAGCCGCCCCGGCCGGGCCCGCTGCCCGCCACGGCCACCGCGGGCCGCCCGCGGCCGGGATCAACCAGGTCGGAGGCCGTGGCGTAAACCCGCAACGCCTCGGAGTTCGGCGCGGTGCCAACGCTCCGGCCGGTGTTGGCGACGAACAGGTAGCCGGTGGTGTTGTTGGTCACGGCCAAGTCGTTGATGTCAGCCAGGTAGCCGCGGTTGCGGCCGAACTCATTGAGCAGGCTGAACGAGTCGGTCAGCGTGAAGGTGTTCGTGTCGAAGACTTGGACGTCGGCCCCCTTGCCCGCCTGGTAAATGAACCCGTCGTCCGGGCTGAAGGCCACCGCTCCCGGGTAGGCACCGGTGCTGAAGACGCCAAAGTAGGCGTTGAGGTCCGCCGTGGAGAACAGCGCCGTCGTGTAGGGGCGAAGCACCCGGCCGAGGTTGCCCGCCCCGCACGGGTAGCAGAGGTAGCGGCCCAGGTGGCTGACGGTCAGACCGTTGCCGTTGTCCCCGGCCTGGGAAGTCTTTTGCCGGGGAGTCGCCACCGCCGTGGCCACGTCGAAGCTCTTGAGGGTCCCGAAGCCCAGCGACCCGGAGAAGAGCACCGTCCGGTCCGGGCCGGTGCGCAGGAGCCCACTCTCGTAGAAAGCCGTGTCCACGGTGGCCTGCACCGTCCCCGTGGCGGCGTCGAGTTGGTAGATGCGGCCGGGGGTGTTGGCGACGGTGGCCACGTAAAGCCGCCCGCCCAACCCCGCCGCCACGCTCCAGACGGCCTCCGGGGTGGGCAGGGAGTCAAGGGTTTGCAGCGTGTTGAGGTCCACCACGCCGATGCCGGCCGTGGTCGAGCCGCGGTTAGCCACGTAGAGGCGCTGGTGGTCGGCCGAAATCGCCAGGTCCACGGGCTCGGAGCCGATGAAGAAGCTGGCGACCACCTCCAGGGTCTCGGCGTTGATCACCGCCAGGGCGTTGTCCTTGGGCAGGGTCGCGTAGAGGCGCTGGCGCACCGGGTCGGCCAGCAGGCGGCTGGCTTTGAGGTCGAACCTCCGGACCAGCCGGCCGATGGTGCGATAGACCGTTCGCACCCCGCTGACGTCGTCGGCCTGCACGGCGTCCACGTCGCTGACGTGGGAGTTCATGACGGCGGTCACCGTCTGGTAGCCCTCGTCGGGGTGGTCCAGGCCCAGGATGTGGCCGAACTCGTGGATGGCCACCCGGTGGAAGTCGATGATCGGCCGCCGGGTCGCCGGGTCCGTCTGCAACGGCCCCCGGTAGGAGTCCCACGTCCAGGCGGTGTTGAAGAGGACGTCGACCTCGGTGAAGGCAGATTCGTCGTCGGTGGTGCTTAAAACCGTGACCGCCAGCACGTCGGCGCCGAAGGCCCGCCCGAACACGCTGGGGGCGTAGCTGGCCGTGTTGGTCCCGTTGCCGTCGGCCACGGCCGCCGAGGAAGCGGGCACGGCCTGGAGTTGCACCCCGTCGCCCAGGTAGGGGTTCCACGCGCGCAACGCGTCGGCCGCCGATTCGTCCCAGCTGGCAAACCCGTCGCTGAGGACGCGGTTGGTCGGCCCCAGCTCCAGGTGGATGACCACGGCCGCGTTGCTGGGCCAGCGCGGCCCCTCGGTGACGTAGGCGCGGGCGGCCGGCGACAGCCCGCCCAACAGCACCCCGGCGAGGGTGCCAAGCAGCCAGCCGGACAGGGGAGAGGTGCGCGACGGTCTCATGGGCTCGGAAGAAGTCCTTTTCGCTGCGCCCCGGGGGGTTCAGTCCCGCTGCACCTCGGCCAGGCCGTGCGCGCGGCGCTCCTGCAACTTGCGGGTGATAGCGGCGGCAAACTGCGCGGGGCTCAGGGCCGGGTCCGCGGCGCCGGCGGCCGGGGGGCTCGACCTGGGCCGCGGGGAAGCCTCCTCGTGGCTGAGGATCGCCTCGGCGCCGCGGCCGATGTCCTCGGCGCGCGTCACCGGGCGGCCGTCGTGGCCCAGCACCCGCTCCTTGCCCGTGGCAGCATCACGCTCAACGGCGAAGCGGCCCTGGAAGGCTCCCACCAGGGGACAGACCTGCACGCCGTTGCCCACCACGAAGAGGATCACCTTCTCGCCGGGGGCGAACTGCGGCACGCCCGGCACCCGCATAGTTTTTCCCGCCACGCTGCCGCCCAGGAACTCCAGGGTTTGGCTGGGGGCGGCCGCACCCTTGAGGGTTTCCTGGACCTGGAAGGTGACGCGCGTGGCCACGTGCCGGGCGGGACCCTCGCCCACCCAGAGGCTCTCCCTGTCAACGACCGTGCCCCGGAAGATGGTCTCGGCGCGGGCCACCAGGCCCTCGAAGTCGCGCGTCACCGTCGTCAGGGCACGGGCCAACGGGCACAGGAGGATCCACGTCACCAGCAGCAGGGCCGTCACCGCCGGCCACCCGGGGGTGGAGACCGCTCGGACGGGCGAGGCGGGGGGCCGGCGTCGGGCACGGGCGAGCGGCGGTGGTCTCATGGTGGGTGGGTGCAGCGGGGGCAACCACGGGGCGGGCGGCTGGGCTTCCCCGGGCGCGCGGTCGGGTCCGCCGCGCTGCCGCCAGGGAACCGGGTCGTCGTCGGGCCGTCAAGCGTGAAGTGGATCGGGTCCAAACTGGGTCCGATTCCTTGGGTGTGGCTCCTCCGACCGGCCATCCGGTGCCCGTTGCGGTGGCCTTCGTGACCGACGGATCATCGCCCCGGCCAACATCGTCGCCGCCGTGACGCCAGACCGCGCGCTTAGGTCCGAGCCGCGGACCTGTGCCCTCGCCGCGCGTCTCCGGCAGCCACGACCTACGGCGGACAGCCGCGTTGGAGAGCAGGCTCAAACAGCTCGTCTTGTTCATGATTTCCTCGCATTCGTCCGTGCGGAACTCGCCCCGGTTAGCGAAGAAGAGCCAGCGGGCCAGGGCGTGGCGGGTTTCGCCGCGGTTGAGCTGGCTCAAGGTGCGCCGGCGCTGCTCCTCGTCGTCCAGGTAGGAGAGCAGATGCAGGGTCTTGTCTCCCCTCCCTTCCAGCCATGAACGTTACCCTCCGGGAAGTGTGCGATGAGGACCTGCCCATCTTCTT
>CAXTFX010000174.1:2721-8501 GCA_964243185.1 uncultured Chthoniobacterales bacterium | reverse complement strand
AGCGAAGAAAAAGATGATCGTGAAAAGGTAGAGCAGCCCGATGCGCTTGTGGTCAATCGTCAGCAGCCACGAGCGGATCGTGTGCTCGGAAAGGTAGTTGCGGTGCGGGTTCATGGCGGGTTGGCTCCGGTCAAGGGCGCTGCTGGGGGACCGTGAACTGCGCCGCGCCGACGCCCTGGCGGCGGTATTCCGGCGGTTGCTCGCGGCCGAGGTATTTCAGATACTGCACGAGTTGGAAAAGCTGCTCCTCGTTGAGCTGACCCTCGAAGCTGGGCATCAGGTTCTCGTAGCCATTCACGATCTGCTTCGCCGGCATCACGATGGAGTCGTGCAAATAACGTTCGTCCGCGGTCACGATTGTCCCGCCCTCGAGCGGCACCGGTTTCCCGTAAACACCGACCAGACTCGGCGCGCGCACCTTGGAGTTTTCCGCGTGGCAGCCCGAGCAGCCGAGTTGGTGGAACAGCCGCTCGCCCCCCGCGATCTGCGTCTCCTGCGTCGAGCCGGAGTTGAGCCAATCCTGGTATTGCGCGGGGTCCATCACGTTGATCGTGCCGATCATCCCGGAGTGTTGGTTGCCGCAATATTCGGTGCAGAACAGGTGATAAACGCCGGTCTTGGTCGCCTTGAACCACTGCGAAGTGTAGCGGCCCGGCACCACGTCCTGCTTGATGCGGAACGCGGGCATGGAAAAGCAGTGGATCACGTCCTCGCTGGTCATCACCAGCTTCACCGTGCGGCCGACGGGAACGTGCAGCGCGTTGATCTCGCGCTTGCCCTCGGGATGCTGCAGGCGCCACATCCATTGTTTACCGACGACGTTGACCTCCTGCGCGTCGTCTGGCGGCGTGCGTAGGTGGATGTAAAGTCCCGTGCCCCAAAAGAAGAGCACGAACGTCAACATCATCGGCACCGAGGTCCAGAACACCTCGATCTTCCAGGTGGAAACGTGCACCGGCGTGCGGTCCACCGCGTTTCCCCGCCGGTAGCGGTAGAGGAAGATGCCCATCGGCACGAAGATCACGCCGAGGAAAAACAGCGTGACCAGCACCAGGAACCAGAAGAGTAGGTCCACCTGCCCCGCCGTGGACGAGGCGGCGTCGGGAAGAATCTGGAAGTGCATGGCGGGGAAGGGAAAAAGGTTCAACGCGCGGCCGCCGGGGCCGCCTCCAGGCGAGGCCGCCGCTCACGCCGGGTCAGGTAGAAAATGCCGCCGGCCAGCGCGAGCAGCGTGGCCACCGCGCCGCCCCGCAGCGCGCCGAGGATGAGGCCGCCGTATTTGCCCTGGATAGGGTTATAATGAAAACACAGCAGCAGGAGTTGCTCGATGGGCGAACGGCTCACCTCATGGGCGCCCGCGGCGGCAAGCGCGTCGTGGAGTTCCTGCGGGTTGAAGTTGACGCCGAAGAAGTAGCGCGACACCTGCCCCTCCGGCGTGAGCACGACGAAGCCGCTGGCGTGCGCGTATTGGCCCGTGCTCGGATCGTAGCGGTAGCGGAAGCCGATGCGGTCGGCGAGCCGGCGGATGGCTTCGTCGTTGCCGCGGTCGGCGGCGGTGAGGAAGTGCCAGCCCGTCCCGGCACCGGGCCGGCTGTAGCGTTTCAGGTAGATGCGGCGTTTGCTCGCGGCGAGCGTGGTCGGTTCGGCGGGGTTGAGGTCCACGTCCACGAGGTCAAATTCCCGGCCCGCGGTCCAGCGCAGGTCGTTCATCGTCTCCACCAGGCCGTTGAGCACCGCGGAGCAGAGCATCGGGCACTCGTGGTAGCCCAGGAGGAGGATCGTCGGCCGGCCGGCGGCGAGCGTCTGGCCGAGCGTGACGACGCGCTGGGTTTCGGCGTCGCGGAACTCCGCGTCCAGCGGCACGTTTGCGCCGAGCCGTTGGTCAAAGCCCACCTCGCGCGCGGCGGCACCCGCCGCGCCGGGCACCGACTCGGGCGGGACGGAGTGCATCTGCGCCGGCGCTTGCTGGGAAGCTACCAAGAACAGCAGCAACAGCCAGGCGAGCGGGAGGCGGGGGCGCGGGGCGTTCATCATGGTTTCGGCCTCGGTTGGTCCTCGACGGGGTGCGGCTCGCGCTGCATTTCGAGCATGGTGCGCGTGGCGGGTCCGGTTGGCGGCAGCCCGCGCTCGGCGACCAGGTCCATCGCGCGGGTGATGGGCAGGCGCACCACGCCGCGTTTCGCGTCAATCCAGCCGTAGGCGAGCAACTCGGCGGCGTCGCGGTCGCGCATCTCGGCCAGATCCTCCTCGGGGACGATTTGCAGCAGCGGCGCGCCGTTCTCCCCGGCCTGCGGGGCGAGGTGAACGCGCGAACCCGAGCCGGGTTCCAAACCTTGGCGCTCCCGCGCGGCGGCCCGGGCACCGACCTTGTCGTAGTAGTGCATGAGCGGCCAGCCGATGGCGAACACGACGCCGAGCAGAACGAGCAGCGCGACGCCGAACGCCGCCACCGGCCGTGGCGCGAAGTCGCTGCGCTCGTGGCCGGCGGCGACGTCGGGCGCGTCGCCGGGCTTGGACTGGCCGTGATCTTGCGGCTTCATGGGGAGTGCGCGGAGGTAGAAACGTAGAACGGCGCCTCGTCGGTGACGTGGTGGCCGGCGGGGAAGGCAATTTCCAGGCGGGGGTCGTGGCGCGGCACGTCGAGCCGAACGGCGAGTTGGCGGGAAAAGTTCCAAACCCAGATGCCGCCCACGCCGAGGAACGCGGCGAGGTCGAGCCAACTCACGAAAAAGCCGGTCGGGTGCAGCGACGGGGCGATCCGCCAGAGCGTTTCCAGAACGTGAACGCCGAGCACGCCGCCCGCGATGGCGGCGAGCACGCGCGGGCGGCGTTTGTTGATGCGAAACAGCAGCAGAAAGAACGGCACGAAGAACTGGCAGAGGACGAGCAGCGCGGCCACGATTTTCCACCCCCCGGCGGAACGGTGCAGATACCACAAAATCTCCCGCGGCAGGTTGCCCGACCAGATGATGATGAGCTGGGAAACCATCAGGTAGGTCCAGAGCAACACGAAGGCGAGGAGCAGGTTGCCGAGGGAGTGAAACTGCTTCGTCGTCACCCACGCTTGCCAGGGCAGTTCGGGTCGAAGCCAGGCGAGCAGGACGATGCTGGTCGCCATCGCGGTGAGCATCTCGCTGATGAGGAAAAGCGGCGGGAAAATGGTGGAATACCAGTCGCTCTCCAGCACCATGATCCAGTCCACCGCCGCGATGGTCCCGATGAGCGCGTGAATCACCACGCCGGGTCCGCTCAACGTCCGCATCCGGCGCGTCGGCGCGGGGTCGTGCGGGCTGCCGTCCTGCTCGCGCGACCAGCGCAGGAGGCGACTTGCCAGGAACAGCCAAACGCCCCAGACCAAGATCGCGCGCAGGACAAAGCCGGGGGTGTTCAGATACCAGCGCTGGTGCTGCAAGATCACGTCGTGCGCGACGGCGTCCGCCCGTGCCCAGCCGTAGAGTTGCGGCAGCAGGAACACGAACGGCACGAAGAGCAGCGCCTGGAGCGGCAGCGTCCGCATCGCCCCTTCGAGGAAACGGCGGATGACGAAGCCCCAGCCGCCGCCGGTGAGCGCGTGCAGCATGGAGAGCGCGAGCGCGCCGAGCCCGATGCCGGTCCAGAACAGGTAGGCGAAAAGATACGAGAACGCCGCCTGGCGCGGGTTGGAGAACAGCCCGAGCAGGCAGAGGCCCAGGCCAATGCCACCGGCGAGAAGCGCCGGACGCTCCAGGCGGCGCAGCCGGGCGCGGGCGGCGTCCGGGTTCGCGGTTTCAGGCGTGGGTTGGCTCGTCGGGTTCATCATGGCGACGGGGGGCGGGAGCCTTCGAGTTTCGCGCGCTCCTCCGCGGGCACGTCCGCCGGCGTGGCGTGGCGGGAGAGCTGGAGGGCGCGGATGTAGGCGACGATGGCCCAGCGGTCCCGCACGTCCGGCAGGCGGTAGCTGTAGGGATACATGACGCCGTAGCCGTTCGTGATGATGTCGAAGTAGTAGCCGGGCGGCGCGTTTCGCAGGCGGTCCGAATGGTAGGAATTCGGCGGCGGGAAGCCGCGCATGACGATCATGCCGTTGCCCTGCCCGGTCAGGCCGTGGCAGACGGAGCAGAAGATGTTGTAACGCTCCTGCCCGCGCGTGAGCAGCTCTTTGGTGACGGGAACCGGGATGGCGACCGCGAGTTTGCCGTCGGGCATTTTGCCCTGGTAGAGCAGATCATCCTCGCGGAGTTGGCCGCGCGGGATGACGTTCGGCAGCAACGGTCGGGCGGAGGTGCCATCCTCGAAAAACTCGCTCGGGGTAAGCGGCTTGTAGCGCGGTTGGTTATACATGTCCTGCCGGCAGCCCGTTGCCGAGAGGACCACGAAGAGAGCGCCACCGAGGACACGGGGAGAGACGAGTCGGAGCGGGGCTAGAACTCCTGTCCTCCCGGCGTTCCGGTTGTGCTCGGAGGCGAGTTTCATGCTTCGACCTCCGCGGTGGCGACGGCCCCGGATCGCATGAGGAAGGCGATGGCGGTGTCGGCGTTCTCGAACTTCGGGTCGCTGGCTTCCAAGCAGAGGAAAAAGCGGTCAATGGTGGCGTGCTCGAAGCCGGGGACCTTGAAAATCGGGTGATGTAAACGCGGCAGCCCGTTGAAGGCGAACATCGCGAACACGCCAGCGAGCGAGCCGCACAGGATTCCCAGCTCGAAGGTGATCGGGATAAACATCGGCCACGAATGAAACGGCCGGCCGCCGATGTTGTAGGGGTAATCAATCGTCATCGAATACCACTGCATGAAATACCCGCCGGCCGCGCCGGAGAACCCGGCGATGAGCACGACGAGCGGCACCCAGGAGCGCCGTCGGCCGATGGCTTCTCCCAGCCCGTCCACGGGAAACGGCGAGTAGGCGTCCATCCGCCGCCAGCCCGCGGCGTGCGCGGCCCGGGCACCCGCGAGCACGGTCTCGGCGGTGGCGAATTCCCCGAGCACGCCGTGGAGCGGCCGGCGCCGGCGCGCGGCGTTCGCGTCCGTCACCGCGGCGCGGGGGAGAGGTTCGGTGAGCGTGGTTGGCATGGCGAACTCGGTTTAACGTTTAACCCCGACAGGAGTTCCCGCGGGGTGCGCGCCGTTCTGGCCTGCTTCGTGGACCAACTCGCGCACTTCGGTGATCGAGATCATCGGCAGGAAGCGGATGAAGAGGAACATCAGCGTGAGGAACAGACCGATGGTGCCGGCGAACGTCGCCCAGTCCCAGACCGTCGGGGAATACATGCCCCAGCTCGACGGCACGAAGTCGCGGTGCAGGCTGATGACGACGATGACGAAACGCTCCAGCCACATGCCGATGTTGATGACCAGCGCCACGCCCCAGAGCGCCACCGTGTTCAGCCGCACCCGCCGCGACCAGAGGAGCTGCGGAATCAGGATGTTGCACAGGATCAACGACCAATACAGGAAGCGATACGGGCCGCCGAGCCGGTTCATCAGCAGGAAACGCTCGTATTGATCCCCGCTGAACCACGCCATGAACGCCTCCGTCGCGTAGCCGTAGGCAACGATCAGCCCGGTTGCCAGCATCACGTTAGCCATGTTGTTGAGATGGCGTTCGGTGACGAAGTTTTGCAGCCCGTAAATGCGCCGCACCGGGATCATGATGTTGAGCACCATCGCGAACCCCGAGTAAATGGCGCCCGCCACGAAATACGGCGGAAAAATCGTCGTGTGCCAGCCCGGCAGGATCGCCACGGCGAAGTCAAACGAGACGACGCTGTGGACCGAGAGCACCAGCGGGGTTGCCAGGCCGGC
>CAXTFX010000174.1:0-2711 GCA_964243185.1 uncultured Chthoniobacterales bacterium | reverse complement strand
CCAGTGCGCCGCCGAGCCGCGCCAGCCAAGCGCGAGCAACCCGAAGGTGACCTGCTTCCAGCGGGTCGTCGTCCGGTCCCGCAAGGTGGCGAAATCCGGGATCAGCCCGACGAACCAGAACACCAGGGAAACGGTGAAATACGTTGAGACCGCGAACACGTCCCACACCAGCGGGGAGCGGAACTGCGGCCACAGGCCCATGACGTTCGGATACGGGATGAGAAAGTAAAACAACCACGGCCGCCCCATGTGGATGAGCGGGAACATCCCGGCGCAGGCGACGGCGAAAATCGTCATCGCTTCCACCATGCGGTTCAGGGAATTGCGCCACTGCTGCGCGACGAGCAGGAGGATGGCGGAAATAAACGTCCCCGCGTGCCCGATGCCGATCCACCAGACGAAGTTGACGATGGCGAAACCCCACGCCACCGGCATGTTAATGCCCCAGATGCCGGTGCCTTTGTAAAGGAGATACGTGATGGCATAGAGCATCATCATCAGCATCAGGAACACGATGCCGAAGCCCACGAACCAGCCGCGCGGGTGCCGCCGGTGGTCGAGCACGATGCCGCCGATCTTGTCCACGACCCGCTCGTGCGTCTCGCCCGGCCCGAGCAGCCGGTCGGGATAGCCGAGCGGCGAGACGGAATTGGATGGGTCGGCGACGGGGGGCATGGCGGGAGGGGCGTTAGGCCGGCATGGCGGGGTTTGGGTTATGCAACTTCGCCAGGTAAGTCGTGCGCGGCCGGGTGTTCAGTTCCGCGAGCATCCCGTAGTTGAGCGGGCTTTGTTTAATCTTCGCCACGCGGCTCTGCCGGTCGTTGAGGTCGCCGAAAACGATGGCCTCCGTCGGGCACGCCTGCTGGCAGGCGGTGACGATCTCGCCGTCGCGCGGGCGGCGTCCCTCGCGCTCGGTGTCAATCTTCGCCCGGGAGATGCGCTGCACGCAGTAAGTGCATTTTTCCATCACGCCGCGCGAGCGCACCGTGACCTCCGGGTTGCGCTGGAGTTTGTAGGTGAGCGTATGCTGGTCGGTCCAGTCGAAGAAGTTAAAGCGCCGCACCTTATACGGGCAGTTGTTCGAGCAATACCGCGTGCCGACGCAGCGGTTGTAGATCATCTCGTTCAGCCCGTCAGGATCGTGCAC
The DNA here is from genome assembly GCA_964243185.1 of uncultured Chthoniobacterales bacterium. Classification (GTDB taxonomy): domain Bacteria; phylum Verrucomicrobiota; class Verrucomicrobiia; order Chthoniobacterales; family SZAS-18; genus CAXTFX01. Next base: position 1,564 of record CAXTFX010000174.1, on the reverse strand, counting down.
CGTGGCGGCGACGGGGCAGACGACTTCGCACGGCGCGTTCTCGCAGTGCATACACGGCACCGGCTGGTGGACAAAGTCGGGCCGCTCCAGGCTGGCGCCGGTGAAATACGAATCCACGCGGATCCAGTGCATCTCGCGCCCCGCGCGCACCTGGCCCTTGCCCACGATGGCGATGTTGTTCTCCGCCTGGCAGGCCACCGTGCAGGCGTTGCAGCCGATGCAGGTGTTCAGGTCAATGGCCATCGCCCAGGCGTGGACGGGATACGGGTGGTCAGGCGGGTAAAGCGTGTCGTCCGGCCCGGGCGCGGGTTCCGGCGTGCGGACGGGCGCCTCGTGGTCGTTGAGGAACTGCGCCAGCGTGCCGGCGCGGACCACGTCGCGGCCTTCGAGCGCGTGGTGGGTCTGCGTCGTCGCCAGGTCCCACCGCGCGCCGGGCACCTTGCGGACCTCCAGCCCGGGGGCGAACCCCGGCGAGTCCGCGGGGCGCAGGGTGAAGGCGTTCACGCCGTGGCCGTTGCCGACGCCGCCCGCGCCCGTGCGCCCGTAGCCGAGGTGGAGCGTCACGCTGTCGTCCGCCTGCCCCGGCTGAACCCACACGGGTGCGCGGGTGCTGCGGCCGGCGACCTTTAGTTCTATCACGTCTTCGTTTGCCAACCTCAGGCGCTCGGCGAGCCGCGGGGAAACGAGGGCGGCGTTGTCCCAGACCAGCGTGGTCACGGCTTTGGGCGTCTCCTGGAGCCAGCCGTTATTCGCGCCGCGGCCGTCATACACCGTCGAGTCCGGTGCGAAAACGAGTTCGAGGCTGCCCGGCCTGGTCGGAGCGGAATCATCGTCCGGCGCGGAAGCCGCGCTTGGCGGTGCCACGTCGCGACGCGGCAGGGCGCTGCGGGCCACGACGCCGTCGTGAACGGAGCGGCGCCACCATTTCCCGAAGCCGTCGTCGTCCGCCAGGTCGGTGCGCGCCGCGCGCCAGCGGTCGCGCACGAGGTCGAACGCCCCGCGCCCCGGCGCCGTGAGCAGGGATTCCAGGAATTCGTGGACGTTGCGGCAGTCGCGGTAGAGCGGCGCGATGAGCGGTTGGGCGATGGAAACGGTGCCGTCAAAAGCGCGCAGGTCGCTCCAGGTCTCCAGCGGGTGCGCCGCGGGCAGGTGCCAGTGGGCGTAGAGCGAGGTCTCGTCGTAGTGCGTGCCGTGACGCAGCACGCGCGGCGCCTGCCGCAACGCGGCCGTGAAGCCGAGTTCCGCGGGCGCGTGGTAAACCGGGTTGCCCCCGAGGATGACGAGCAGCTCGACCGCGCCAGCCTGCAAATCGCCGACGAGTTCGCGCAGGGAGTCGAGCTGGGACACCGGCCGCACCTCCGCGGAGGGCGCGTAGAAAACGGTCTGCCCGACGTTGCCGAGCGCCGCGTTCAGCCCGTGGGCCAGCGCGTGAACCGCGGCCGGTTGGCGGTCTCCGACGATGACGATGCCCGCCCCGCGGTTCGCCCGCAAATCGGCCGCGACCGCCGCGGCCCACGGGTCCGCCGCCCCGCCGGGCGGACCGGCCACCGCCCGGGCCAGCCCG
>CAXTFX010000173.1:0-8512 GCA_964243185.1 uncultured Chthoniobacterales bacterium | reverse complement strand
CGGTAGCCGCGGGAAACGGCGTCGTCGGCGCCGACCTGCGCGATGACGGCCTGGCGGACGGCCTCCACCGCGTAAGATTCCGCGCTAGCGAAGGTGCGCGGGGCGACGACGAGCGGCTCGCGCAGCGCCGCGTCGGCCTGCTCGCGGGTGATGAAATTAACCGTCACCATGCGGTTCAACTCGAAGTCCCGCCACCACTGCGCCCCCTTGCGGTCATTCCACGGCGAGAGGCGGTTGGGCGCCTTGATCATCCCCGCGATGGTGGCCGCTTCCGGCAGGGTCAACTCGCGGGCGGGCTTGTTGAAATACCCCTTGGCCGCCGCTTCCACCCCGTAGAGGCCGCTGCCGAGGTAGATGCGGTTGAGGTAGTATTCGAGGATCTGGTCCTTGGTCAGCGTCATCTCGATGCGCCGGGAGACATAGACCTCGAGGATCTTGCGCTGGAGGTTGCGCCCGCCGAGCGGGAAGGTGTTGCGCGCGAGCTGTTGGGTGATGGTGCTGGCGCCCTGCTTGGAGCGGCCGGCGCCGAAGTTCTTCAGGGCCGCGCGCAGGATGCCCAGCGGGGAGTAGCCGGAGTGGTTGTAGAATTCCGCGTCCTCCGCGGCCATGACGGCGCGCTGGAGGTCCAGGGGCATCTGCGCGAGCGGGATGGGCTCGCGGTTCTGGAGGTAGATGTGGCCGAAGACCTGTCCGCGCCGGTCGTAGATGGTGGAGGCGCTCTCCATTTTGCCCAGGTCGCCCATCTCGAAGGACGCCGCCTTGCTCTCGAAGTAATGGTGCAGTGCGTAGGCCGTGACGCCGCCGGCAACGAGCAGGAGCGCGAACGTCACGCCCAGGGTGGCCCAGACCGGGCGACGGTGCAGGAACGCGGGCAGGAAACGGCGGCGCCGTCGCGGCGGTTCATCCCAGGGCAAAGCGCTGCTCATCGTCTTCTGGAGGGATCGCGCGGGGAGGAGAAATGGGGTCTGGACCGGACCCGCCCCGAACGTCTCGTTCCCATGAAACCCGGTGCCACGCAAGCCCCCAAAAAATCGGGCCGCCGGCTGGCGGAGGCGCGGTTTTGCCCTCACGGTGGGTTTTGCCGCAGATGAACGCGGATGAAACGGGGGTGGGAGACGATGGGTGGGAAGAGCTTTGATGATCCCGCCCCGGACCCCTTCCCGGCATCGTCGGGGCGTTTTGGCCGCGGCTAAACTTCCCTTCGATGCCCAAGCCGACCGTCAGCGAGTTGCTCGTCAAAGACATCCGCGCGCAGATCACGCAGCACGGACCGGTGTCCTTCAAGTGGTTCATGCAGCAGGCCCTCTACCACCCGGAGTTCGGCTACTACGGGGGCGGCCGGGCGCGCATCGGCCGGCAGGGAGACTTCTACACCAGCGTGTCGGTGGGAAAGATTTTCGGCGAACTTTTGGCTAAACAGTTCGAGGAGATGTGGCTGCGGATGAACGCACCGCTGGCCTTCGCCATCGTCGAGGAGGGCGCGCACGGCGGGCAGTTCGCCAACGACGTGCTCACCTGGCTGCAACAGTTCTCGCCCGACCTCTACCGGCGCGCGCGCTACTGGATCGTCGAGCCCAACCCGCGCCTCCAGGCCGAGCAGCAGGCTCGGCTTTCGCTGTGGCCCCGCAACAAGGTGCGCTGGTGCCCGACCCTGGCGACGTTTGAGGCGGGCTCGCTGGTCGGGGTGCATTTTTCCAACGAGTTGATTGACTCCTTCCCCGTGCACGTCGTCACCTGCGCGGACAACCGTTGGCAGGAAAACTTCGTGGACCTCACCCGGGATGGGTTTCGCTTCGTTTATGGCCCCCCGTCCAACGCGGTGCTGCGTGAACACCTGGGCACCCTGCCCATCCCTCCTCGGGAGTTCCAGCCCTACCGCACGGAGATCAACCTGACCGCGCTGCGCTGGGTGGAAGACCTCGCGCGCACCATCGGTCAGGGCTACCTGCTCGTGGCCGACTACGGCCTTTCCCGCGACGAGCTGCTCTCGCCCGGCCGCCGCGAGGGCACGCTGACGGGTTACCGCGCGCACGAGCGCCAACCCGACCCCTTCGCGCACGTCGGTGACAGCGACCTGACGGCGCACGTAGATTTCACGACGCTCGCCGAGCGAGCCCAGGCCCACGGCTTCGGGCTGGCCGGGTATTGCGACCAGCACCATTTCCTCGTCGGGCTGGGCGAGGAGGAACTGCTCTCCATTGAGCGGGGCATCGTGGAATCCGGCGAGCCGCCCGGCCCGGAACTGGCGCACTACATCCGATCCTTCAAAACGTTGATGCACCCGGCGACGATGGGCATGTCCTTCAAGTTCATCGCCTTTGCCAAACGGGTGTCGGACGCCGGCCGGGAGTTCCCCCTGAGCGGCTTCCGCTACGGCGGGGACCCCCGCGCCGCCCTCGGGCTGGGGACGCTGGCCACGGCGGCGGGACCGGGCGCCGACGATCCTTACGCGGCGTTTTGAGCGGGGGACCCAAGTGGGCGGCGCAAGGGGCCGCGCCGTCCACCTGGGTTTATAGGTCCCGGTATAGGATCCGCCCGCAATTCGGGCATTGCGAAATCGTCTGTCCGGCCCGGACGTGGGCGACGATCTGCGCCGGAGCCTTCATGTGGCAGCCCGCGCAGACCTCGTGTGCCAGCGCGACGACGGCCGCGTCTCCCTTCTTGACGAAGAGCCGGTCGTAGAGGCTCAACGTCCCCGCCGTGATCTTCTCCGTCAGCCCGCCCCGCTCGCCCTCCAGCGTCGCCAGCCGCTCGCCGAGGCCCGCGCCCCGCGCCCGCAGGTCGGCCGCCTGCTTGGCGAGGAGCGCCTCGGTCCTGGCGAATTCCGTCTCCTCGGCTTTTACCTCGCGCAGGAGTGTTTCGGCCGCCTCCATCAGGTCCAACTCACGGTCCTCCAGGGCGTGGATGTTCTCCTCGGCGTGGGCGATCTCCTTGGTTAACGCCTGGTATTCCTCGTTTTTGCGCGTGGCTTGCTGCTGGGTTTTGAACCGGCCGATGGCCGTCCGCTTCATGCCGACCTCGCCCTCAAGCCGGCGACGTTCGACCTCGTTCTCCCGCGCGCGCCGGTGGACGGTTTCCAGCCGGGCCTTGGCGGCGGCGAGCTTGTCGTCCACGGCCTTGAGGTCGCGCGGCAGGTTTTTCTGCTCCAGCCGCAACGCGCGGATCTTCTGGTCTCGGTCCTGCAACACCAGCAACGCCTCGATTTCGGGGGACATACGGGCCGGCAGCTTAGGGCGGAGCGGTCCCGCGTCAATGCGGCCGGCCGTGTTTCCGGCTTGCGGGGGCGGCGTTGTTCGCGTAGCGGTCTCCCCCGCCCCGTTTTCAGGAAAAACCTACTTCACTACTTATGGCCGTTGCCATCCGACTCCGCCGCGAAGGCACCAAGAACCGCGCTTATTACAAGGTCGTCGTCGCCGACCAGCGCAGCCCGCGCGACGGCAAGTTCATCGAGATCATCGGCACCTACGACCCGTTATCCAAGGACAACCGTTCCACCGTGGACGTGGATCGCGCCGATTACTGGGTGAAGTGCGGCGCCCGACCGTCCGACACCGTGAAGAGCATCATCAAGAAGGCGCGCACCGCCAGCCTGCTCGCCCCCGCGGCGGCCGGGACCGCCGTTTCGGCCTGAGAGTTTCCACCTCCCCGCGGTTGCCCGGCACGAACGGCGGGCAGCCGGCAAACGAACTCCCCGGCATGAAGGAGTTCATCACCTTTGTGGTCGCCGGCCTGGTCGAGCGGCCGGAGGAGGCCGTTCTCCACGAGGAAAGCAGCGACCCGGCCGTCCTACGCTACCGGATTGAGGTCGCCCGCCCGGACGTGGGCCGGCTCATCGGCCGGGGGGGCACGACCATCGCCGCCATCCGCGGTTTGCTCACCGCCGCAGCCTCGCGCCAGGGCAAACGAGCGTTTGTGGACGTGGTGGAGCGGGGGGGCACGGACTAACCACGCAGGTTTACACCTCTCCCTCTCTGACCAAGGAAATCATCCGCGTGGCCGGCGGATAAGGCCAGTTCCCACGGAGGGACGAAGTTTGAAGATTGACGTCCTCACCCTGTTCCCGGCCATCTGCGAGGGGCCGCTCAACGCCAGTATCCTGGCCCGGGCGCGGGCCGGCGGCGCCCTGGACGTGCGGGTCCACGACCTGCGCGCCTGGACGCGCGACCGCCACCGCACGGCGGACGACACGCCCTACGGCGGCGGTCAGGGGATGCTCCTCAAGCCCGAGCCCATCTTCGCCGCCGTCGCCGACCTGCGCGACCCCGCTCCGGGCCGCACGCACGTCGTTCTCCTGACGCCCCAGGGCCGACTCTTCCGCCAGCCGATTGCCCGCGAGCTGGCCGTGCGGGAACACCTCATCCTCATCTGCGGACATTACGAGGGGGTGGACCACCGGGTCGCCGAACACCTCGCGGACGAGGAGCTTTCCATCGGGGATTACGTGCTCACCAACGGCGCCATCGCCGCCGTGGTAGTCATTGACGCCGTGACGCGGCTGCTCCCCGGCGTGCTGGGCGACGCGCAATCGGCCGTGGACGATTCCTTCGGCGGGCCGGAGGGGTCCGGCCCCGCCTTGCTCGAAGCCCCGCAATACACCCGACCGGCCGAGTTCAACGGTCTGCGCGTGCCGGAGGTGCTGCTGGGCGGCAACCACGGCGTCATCGCCCGCTGGCGTCGGGAGCAAGCTGTCGCGCGCACCCGGCGCAACCGGCCCGATTTGCTGCCGTCCTCCCCGGAGTTTCCTTCCATCCCATGAATCCCCGCCCCCTGCTTCTCATCCCCTGGCTGCTGCTCGCCGGCTGCGCGACCTCTGCCGAGGTGCCCGACCGCAGCGCCTCCACCCGACCGGAGCCCGCCCTGGACCGTCCCTACGGCTCCCCCTCGGAGGCGCCCACGGCCACCGGACAGGGCGACGGCGGCTACAGCGCCTCCGCCCTGCGCCCGCCGAGCGGACCGCCGGGGTTCAACGGCTCGCCGCGCTAGAAGGCGAAGGACCACGGGTGAATAGACCGCCGGCGAAAGGGGGCCGCGCCGGAGTTTGGTCCGCAGGTGACGCAGATATCCGCAGATTATTTTCAGGAGGGGTGGAGAGAAGGCCGGCAAACGCCCCCTGGCGGTAGCGGGCCTCCGTTTGACCGGCGGCGGCGGCGAGGTTGCCAAACCAAGAGCCGCTCCCCCTCTAGCCGAAACTCAGAACCCCTTCAGATAATCTGCGCTAATCTGCGTCATCGGCGGACAAAGAAGACTCTCGCCGGCGGTCTAACGTCCTCCGTCGCCTCCCGCCGGATCCGCCTGCTTCCCCGGTTGCCAATCCCGGCGGCCTGTTAGATAGGGTTGCCCCCGTGAACCGCTCCCCGTTTTTCCCGCTGTTGCCGCTGCTCGCCGTCACCCTCGGCCTAGGCGCCCCCTCACTGTCCGCCGCCCTGCCGGAGGGCAACGGACGTGGTGGGGCCAAGTCCTACGTCATCGTTGACGCCGGTTCGGGGCACATCCTCGCCGGTCAGGAGGCGGACACCAAGGTCCAAGTGGCCAGCCTGACCAAGGTAGCCACGGCCGTCATCGTCCTCGACTGGGCGGAAAGCGGCGGGGGCAAGGGCAAGCTCGACGACCCGGTGACGGTTTCCGCGGCGGCGCTGGCGGCCGGCGGCATCAACTCCGGTGGCCTCGGTGTCGGGGATGTGCTCAGCGCGCGCGACCTGCTCTACGCCATGTTGTTGGGCAGCGACAACGTGGCCGCGGAAGTGCTCGCCGAACACGTCGGCCGCTCCCTCGGCGCGGGCGGCGGGCCGCCCGCCTCCGCGACGGTGGCCTTTGTCGCGCAGATGAACGCCCTGGCCCGCTCCCTGGGCATGGAGCGCACCCGCTTCCTCAACCCCACGGGCGCGGACGCCAAGGAGCGGCCGTTCTCCACCGCGGCGGACCTGGCCCGGCTCACGCGTCACGCCCTGGGCAAAGCGAGCTTCCGCTTCATCGTCGCGCAGAAGGGGCGCAAGCTCACCGTGCTCCGTCCCGGCGACGTGGTCCTCCCCGCGCCCACCCCCGCCGCGCCGGAGCCGACGGCCGTTAACCCCCCCACCGCGGCCGCCGCGGCGCCGCCCGTCGCCCCCGCCACGCCCGCGCCGACGCCGGGAACCGTCCTCACGGTGCGCAACACCAACGAGCTGTTGGGCGTCAAGCGTATTGACGGCGTCAAGACTGGCCAGACAACCCGCGCGGGCAGTTGCCTGATCCTCTCCGCCGAGCGCGAGAAAATCGTCAAGCCTGTCCCCGGTCAGACCGACGCCTACGACATCACCTACCGCCGGATCATCGTCGTGCTCCTCGGCTCCCCGGACCGTTTCCGCGAGGGCGCCGGACTGCTGGAGCGCGGCCAGGGTCTGTATGACGCCTGGTTGTCGGCCGGCAAGCCGGTGACGGACGCGAAGCGGGAAACGTTGTAGGACGCGCAGGACGGGAAATTCTAAATTCGATGCACAAAATGCGGAAGAATCGGAACTAAAGGTCAGAAGCCCTGAAAATTGGGCAAAGAAGTCCAGCAGCTACCAGCTTCGGTTTCTGCCTTTCCCGGTTTTCAAATATTTCCTCCGATGTTTTCGAATTTCGTGCTTCGGATTTCAGATTTTTTCCTCTCATGGACCCTCTCCTGCACCTGCTCCAACGGGACGGCCGCGCGACGACCGCCGACCTCGCCGCACAACTCGGCCCGCACGTCACCGCGGAAGACGTGTCCGCGCGCCTGGCCGCCTTTGAGGCGGAAGGCACCATCCTCGGCTACCAGGCCATCGTGGACCCCGAGCGCACGGCGGATGCCGGGGCGGTGTCGGCCGTCATCGAGGTGCGGCTGACACCCGAGCGCGAGGGCGGCTTCGACCGGCTGGCCGTGCGCGTGGCGGCCTTCGAGCAGGTGCGGGCCTGTTACCTGATGAGCGGTGGCTATGATCTGCTCGTGTTCATCGAGGGCCGCACCCTGCGCGAGGTGGCCACCTTCGTTTCCGAAAAATTGAGCCCGCTGGGCGGCGTGGTGAGCACGTCCACGCACTTCCGCTTGAAGGCCTATAAGGAAAACGGCGTGCTCCTCGCCCAAGTGCCCCCGGTAGAGCGGTTGGCGGTATCGCCGTGATGGGATGATGAACTGTTGAAACTATGAAACGTTCCCACGTCGCCCGTCACGTCCAGACCATCCCGCCTTCCGGCATCCGGGCGTTTTTCGAGGTCGTCCAGTCCACCCCCGGCGTCGTTTCCCTCGGCATCGGCGAGCCGGATTTCGTCACGCCCTGGCACATCCGCGAGGCGGCCATTTATTCCTTGGAACAGGGGCGCACGGGTTACACCTCCAACCTCGGCTCGCCGGCCCTGCGGGAGGCCATCGCGGGCTACGTCGGCAAACACTTCGGCGTCGCTTACGACGGGAAAACGGAGGTCATCGTCACCGTCGGCGTTTCCGAGGCCATTGACCTCGCCCTGCGCGCGTTGCTGGACCCCGGCGACGAGGTGGTTTTCCACGAACCCTGCTACGTCTCCTACTCCCCGAGCATCACGCTGGCCCACGGCGTGCCCGTGGCGGTGCCGACGCGCGCGGCGGACGGGTTCAGCCTGCGCGCGGAAACCCTGGCGGCGGCCATTACCCCGCGCTCGAAGGTGCTCATGCTCAACTTCCCGACCAACCCGACCGGGGCAACCATGCCCGCCGGCGAGTTGGAGGCCATCGCGGAACTCTGCCGTCGGCACGACCTCATCGTGTTGACGGACGAGATTTACTCTGAGCTGCTTTACGACGGCGGCCACCACGTTTCCATCGCGTCCCTGCCGGGGATGCGCGAGCGCACGATCCTCCTGCACGGGTTTTCCAAGGCGTTTGCCATGACCGGCTGGCGGATCGGCTACGCCTGCGCGCCGGTCGAGCTGACCGAGGCGATGATGCGGATTCACCAATACGGCATCCTCTGCGCGTCCATCACCAGCCAGGACGCCGCGCTGGAAGCCCTGCGCCACGGGGCGCCGGAGATGGAGCGGATGCGGCGTGACTACGAGGGCCGGCGCAACCTCATCGTCAAGGGGCTCAACGAGCTCGGCCTGCCTTGCCACCGGCCGGCGGGGGCGTTCTACGTATTTCCCGACATCCGCCCGAGCGGGCTGACCAGCCAGGAGTTCGCCCTGCGGTTGTTGCGCGAGCACAAGGTCGCCGTCGTGCCGGGCACGGCGTTCGGACCGGGCGGGGAGGGTTTCGTGCGCTGCTCGTATGCCGCCGGGTTGCCGCAGATCAAGGAGGCGCTGAAACGGCTGGGGGAGTTCGTGCGGGGCTGGTAAGGGGGCTGGTGGGGAGGTCGTCCCTCCGAGGCTAGACAGAGACGGCCCCCGGGAATTTCCGGGAACCGCCTCCACCTTCGTTGACGCCGTTACTTCAGGTCAACGGCGCAGCACGCGCCGGGGCAGCACGCGCCGCCGTCGCAGCACGAGGAAGCCGCGGGGGCTTTCGTGCCCTGGCTGGCGCGCAGGGCGCCGGTCAGGCTCA
>CAXTFX010000172.1:0-8517 GCA_964243185.1 uncultured Chthoniobacterales bacterium | reverse complement strand
AGGTCATCCGCGCCGGGGTCAAGACCCGCGTGCTCATGCTCTCGGCCACCCCGGTCAACAACCGCCTGGCCGACCTCAAGAACCAGTTGGCCTTCGTCACCGAGGGCGACGACGCAGCTCTGGCCGAGCACGGCCTACCCAGCGTGGAGGCGACCGTGCGGCAGGCCCAGCTCCAGTTCAACCGCTGGCTCGCCCTGGAGGAAGCCGACCGCAAGCCCGCCCGGCTCCTGGAGATGCTCGGCTTCGACTACTTCAAGCTCCTCGACCTGCTGACCATCGCCCGCTCCCGCAAGCACATCGAGAAATACTACGGCACCGCCGAAACGGGCACGTTCCCCGAGCGCCTGCCGCCCGTGAACCTCAAGGCCGACGTGGACGCCCACGGCCAGTTCCGCCCCATCCGCGAGATCAACAACGAGATCCGCCGGCTCACCTTGGCCGCCTACGCCCCGCTCCGCTACGTCCTGCCCCACAAGCAGGCCGCCTACGACGCCCAATACGCCACCAAGGTGCGCGGTGGCCAGAGCGAGTTCCGCCAGAGCGACCGCGAGGAGAGCATGGTCCACCTCCTCCGCATCAACCTGCTCAAGCGCATGGAGAGTTCCGTTGTCTCCTTCACCCTGACCCTGCGTCGCCAGTTGGCGGACGTGGAAACGCTCCTCGCCCGGCTCGACGCCCACGAACCCTCCCTGGACGAACCCGCCTTCGAGGACGTGGACGTGGACGATCCTGCCTTCGAGACCCTCCTCGTCGGCCGCAAGGTCAAGGTCCTCCTCGGCGACGTGGATCGCCACCGCTGGACCCAGGACCTCACGGAGGACCGCAACCGCTTGGCGACCCTGCTCTCCGCCGCCGCGGAGATCGTCCCCGAGCGCGACGCCAAGCTCGACCGGCTCCGCGCCGTCATCGCCGACAAGTGCCGCCGCCCCCTCAACCCCGGCAACCGCAAGGTCCTCGTCTTCACCGCCTTCGCCGACACCGCCGCTTACCTCTACCGCGAGCTGGCCCCCTGGGCGCAGGCCGAACTCGGCTTGCACGCCGCCCTTGTCACCGGCGCTGGGGGCAACCGGACCACCCTGTCCGGCCTGCGCCTGGATCTCGGGCGCATCCTGTCCGCCTTCGCCCCCCGCGCCAAGGAACGCGGCGCGGAGTTCGCCGCCGAGGGCGAGGTGGACCTGCTCATCGCCACGGATTGCATCTCCGAGGGCCAGAACCTCCAAGACTGCGACCTCCTGATCAACTACGACATCCACTGGAACCCCGTCCGCATCATCCAGCGGTTCGGCCGCGTGGACCGCCTCGGCTCGCCCAACGCCCGCGTCCAGTTGGTCAACTTCTGGCCCAACCTGGAACTGGAGGAATACATCAACCTCGAACAGCGCGTCTCCGGCCGCATGGTCCTCCTGGACATCTCCGCCACCGGCGAGGAGAACCTCATCGAGAAGGAATCCGGCAACCAGATGAACGACCTGGAATACCGCCGCCGCCAGCTCGAAAGCCTCCAGCACGCTGTCGTGGACCTCGAAGACCTTTCCGGCGGCGTGTCCATCACGGACATGACCCTCAACGACTTCCGCCTGGACCTCGCCGAGGCCGTCCGTGCGGGCGACCCCGGTCAGTTGGAGCACCTGCCGCCGGGCACGTTTGCCGTCGTCCCCGCCCACGGCCCGGACCTGCCCCCCGGCGTCATCTTCTGCCTGCGCGCCGAGGCCGGGGCCGCGTTGCACAACCCGGAACCCGGCTACCCGCTCGCGCCCCACTACCTCGTCCACGTCGGCGAGAGCGGCGAGGTCCTCCTTCCGTTCACCCAGGCCAAGACCATCCTGGACCGACTCAAGCGTCTCTGCGTCGGCCGTGACCTGCCCGACGCTGGCGCCTGCGCCCGCTTCGACCGGCAGACGCGCGACGGCGAGGACATGACGGCCATCACCCGCCTGCTCGCCCGCGCCGTGGCCGCCATCGCCGGCAAGCGCGAGGAGCGCGCCGTCGCCAGCCTGTTCTCCCCTGGCGGCACGCACGCCCTCCGCGGCGAGTTTGCCGGCATGGACGATTTCGAGGTCGTCGCCTTCCTGGTCGTGCTTCCCGAGATGACCACACCCGCGGCATGACGCCTCCCGGCGCTGAAAACCTTCTGGTCGCGGCCTTGCGCCTGCCCCCGGACACCCGCGTGGACCAGCGCGTGTCCAAGAAGCTCCTGCTCGAACAGGGCGCCGCCCCCACGGCCGCGGACCGGCGCAACCTCCAGGACGGTCTGGAGGAACTCCTCTGGGTCGCCGCCCTCAAGCCGGGCAACGTCGGTGTCCCCGCCTTCCGGGACCCCACGCGCGACTACGCCGAGGTCGCCGTCCTCTCCACCACGCTGCGCGCCTCCGCCCGGGTCCCCCGCCTCCACGAACTCATCCACCGCGCCATCCCCTACCCCGTCGTGCTGGTTTCCCGGCAAAGCGGCGGAGCGATGACGTTCTCCCTGGCCCAAAAGCGCCGTTCCGAGGCTGAAACCGACCGCACCGTGCTCGAAGGGGTGGAGAGCACCACGCTGCTCGCCCCCGACGCCCCGGCGCCGGCGGAAGCCGCTTTCCTCGCCAGCCTCGCGGTCACTGCCCAACCCGCCCGGGACCTGTTTGCCCTCTACGGCGGTTGGTTGGAGCGCGTGGTCGCCCTGGAGGCCGCCCGCGTCACGGGCCAGTTCAGCTTCGGCGAACAACCCGGCGCCTACCGGGCGCGGCGCGAAGCCTTAGACACCCGGCTGGACCTCCAGCGCCAGATCGCCCGACTCCGCGCGCAGGCGGTCAAGGAACGGCAGGTAAACCGCCGCGTGGAGCTGAATTTGTCCATCCGCCAACTCGAAACCCGCCTTGCCGAAACGACCGGCAATCTCTTACCCTCGCGCGACTCCCGCGCATGACCGAAGGCACCGAGTTCGACAAGAAATCCATTCGCGTCTTCGCCACCGACCCGAAGAAATGGGCCTGGCGCCGCTTAGCGTCTGACTGCGCCGGCTTCGCCAACGCCCGCGGTGGCACCATTCTCTTCGGCGTTGAGGACAATGCGGACGCCCCGCCTGCCGGCCAACGCGTTCCGCCGGAATTGCCTGACCGTCTCGTGAAGGGCATCGGCCAGCACACCACCAACGTCCACGTCCGCGCCGGGGTGCGCCGACACGCCAACGGTGGCGAATACCTTGCCCTGGACATCATCCCGAGCGCCAAGTCCATCGCCGCCACGACTGACGCCTGCTTTTACCTGCGCGTTGCCGACGAAACCCGCCGGCTCCAGCCCGATGAACTCGTGCGTCTTGTGGCCGACAAGGACGCCTATCAGTGGGAAACCCAGACCACCCGCCGCGTCCCCGCCGCCCGGGCCGATCCTGCCAAGCTGGCCCGGTTCCTGACAGCTCTCCGCGCGTCTGACCGCGTGAAGGAGACCGTGCGGCAACGCTCCGACGCGGAACTCCTGGAGCACTACTCCTTCGTGCGGGACGGGTGGCTGACCAATCTCGGCGTGCTCTGGATCGGCCAACGCAGCGACCGCGTCCAACTTCTGCACGCCCCCGTGATCCAGTTCCTCAAGTTTGACGCCCGCGGCGAACGTGTCGCCAAGTTCCTCTGGGACGATTTTTCGCTGAACCCCGCCGAACTCATCGAAGCCGTCTGGACCGAGGTGCCGGATTGGCGCGAGTCCACCGAACTACCCGACGGGTTGTTCCGCAAGTTGGTCCCCCACTACGACGAAGTGGTCGTCCGTGAACTGGTGGCCAACGCTCTGGTCCACCGACCTTACACCACCCGCGGCGACATCTTCATCAACCTGCATCCCGAGCACCTGGAAGTGCATAACCCCGGCCTGCTGCCCCTCGGTGTCACCCCACGCAACATTCTTCAGAAGTCCATCCGTCGAAATGACCTGCTTGCCCAAGTCTTCCACGACCTGAAGCTCATGGAGCGCGAAGGCACCGGCTACGATCGCATCTATGAAGCTCAACTGACCCAGGGCAAAGCTGTTCCCCAGGTCCGCGAGGAGGACGACCGCGTGGTCGTTCGCGTAGATCGCCGCATACCGCGCCCTGAATTGGTAAACCTGCTGGCGGCGGCCGACCAACGCTTTGGACTCACCTCCCGCGAGCGCATCGCCCTCGGCCTTATCACTCAACACGGCAGTCTCACCGCCCTGGAGTTCTCCCGCCTGCTCCAGATCGAAGGTGACGACCGCATCCGCGCCTGGTTGGGACGGCTCCCGGAGCAGGGCGTGGTCCTCTCGCGCGGGCAAACCCGTGGCACGGAGTATTTCGTCAACCCGGTCGTGCTCCGTGTCGCCTCTTACCGGGGGCCGACCACGCTCAAGACCATCGAGCCTCACCGGCTCCGCCACCTGATTCTGGAGGATCTCACCGTCCACGGTCCCACGTCGGACCAGCCGACAACCCGCGCGGAAATCCACGCGCGCATCGGCCGTGAAATCCCCTTGCAGAAGCTCCGCCAGGCGCTCGAATCCCTGCGCGACATGGGCACCATCGGCAGCACCGGCAAGCGTGGCCGGGGCGGTGGTTACTTCCTACGTCAGAAGGCTGCCAAATAAACCAATTAACCGACGGGAAAACCGCCCTGTCGCCAATGAATCCGCTGCAATCTGACGCAAACAGCCTTCTCTAAGGTGATTACCATTGGCGGTTTTCCGCCAAATAAGGCCCGTTCATTGGCGCCACCACAGCCTCCCGCCACGGCGTCAGAAGCCCTTACCTCTCCCCAAACCCCGTCCATGAAGGCCACCGAAGCTAAGCTCCTCGACCTGCTTAAGAAATCGCCCCAGTTCGTCATCCCCATCTACCAGCGCACCTACTCCTGGACGTGGGAGGAGTGCGGCAAGCTGTGGGACGATCTCGTGCGCGCGGGGCAAAACGAGAAGTCGAGCGCCCACTTCGTCGGCTCGATTGTTTACATCGAACAAGGGTTGTCCCAGGTCTCCCTCCAATCGCCCTTGCTGGTCATTGATGGCCAGCAACGCCTCACCACCGTCACGTTGCTCCTGGAGGCCCTCGCGCGGGCCTTCAAACCCGGCGAGGAGCCGGTGGAAGGGTTCTCCACCCGCAAGGTTCGCAATTACTACCTCCTCAACCCCGAGGAGGACGGCGAGCGCCACTACAAGCTGCTCCTCACCCAGACCGACAAGACCTCGCTGATCGCCCTGCTCGACCAGCAACCCCAGCCGGCGGAACCCTCCCTCCGCATCGTGGAGAACTTCAAGCTCCTCCAGGACTGGCTGGTGGAGTGCGCCGACGACATCCCCGCCCTCTGTAAGGGCTTGGCCAAGCTCGTGGTCGTGGACGTGGCCCTCAACCGCGACCAGGACAACCCGCAGTTAATTTTTGAGAGCATGAACTCCACCGGCCGGGAGCTGAGCCAAGCCGACCTCATCCGCAATTTCGTGCTCATGGGCCTGGAACCCAAACTCCAGACCCGGCTCTACGAGCAATACTGGCGGCCGATGGAAGTCGGCTTCGGCCAGGAGGCCTACGCCTCCCACTTCGACAGCTTCATGCGCCACTACCTGACCATGAAGACCGGGGAGATCCCCAACATCCAGGACGTGTATGCCGCCTTCAAGAAACACGCCGCCCCCGCCCTGCCCGGCGGCATCGAAGCCATCGTCGCCGACCTCCGGGCCTACGCCGGCTACTACGTCAAAATGGCCCTGGCCAAGGGGGAGGACTCCCAGCTCAAGACCGCCTTCCACGACATCCGCGAACTGCGCGTGGATGTCGCCTATCCCTTCTTCCTGGAGCTTTACCACGACTACGCCACCGGCGTTCTCGCCAAGGAGGAGTTCCTCCAGATCATCCTGCTCGTGGAGAGCTACGTCTTCCGGCGCACCGTCTGCGCCATCCCGACCAACTCCCACAACAAGACCTTTGCCGGCTTCGCCCGCACGCTGAAAAAGGACCGCTACCTGGAGAGCGCCCTCGCCAACTTCCTCCTCCTGCCCTCCTACCGCCGCTTCCCGGCCGACGCCGAGTTCGAGCGCGACCTGCGGACCCGCGACCTCTACAACTTCCGCAACCGCGCCTACTGGCTGCGGCGGCTGGAGAACCACGGCCGCAAGGAGCGCGTCCCCGTCAACGACTACACCGTCGAGCACATCCTCCCGCAGAACGAAAACCTCTCCAAGGCGTGGCGCACCGACCTCGGCCCCGAGTGGCGACGCATCCAGGAGGAACGCCTCCACACCCTCGGCAACCTCACCCTCACCGGCTACAACTCCGAATACAGCGACCGGCCCTTTCTGGAAAAGCGCGACATGGAAGGCGGCTTCGCCCACAGCCCGCTCCGGCTCAACGACGGCCTGGGCCAGTTGGACGTTTGGAACGAGGACGCCATCGCCGAGCGGGCCGGCAAGCTCGCCCGCCGGGCGCTGAAGGTCTGGACCGCCCCGCGGCTGGACCCCGACGTGCTCGCGGCCTACCGCCCGGCAGCGACCACCACCGGCTACGCGCTCGGCGACCATCCATTCATCGCGGCGGATGGACCGATGGGCGAACTCTTCCAGGCGTTCCGCCAACAGGTCCTCGCCCTCGACCCGTGCGTCACCGAGGAGTTCCTCAAGCTCTACGTCGCTTTCAAGGCCGAGACGAACTTCGTGGACGTGATCCCCCAGGCCAAGCGGCTGGTGCTCTCCCTAAACGTCCGGTTCCACGAGGTGGAGGACCCCCGCGGCCTTTGCCGGGACGTGACCGGCCTCGGTCGCTGGGGCAACGGCGACGTCGAGGTCGGTCTGTCCACCTTGGAACAACTCCCCTACGTCCTCGGCCTGGTCCGCCAGTCTCTGGAACGGCAGCTCGCCGTGGGCGGCCTTTGACCTTCGGTTCCCCCTTCCGCCTTCCGCCTTCCCATGACCCCGCTCACCGCCGCCGACCCCGAAACCCGCAGCGCCGACCTCGTGGCCGAAAACGTGGCCCGGCTCAAGACCCTCTTCCCGGAGGCGTGGACGGAGGGCGGGCTGGACTTCGCCGTGCTGCGCGAGCTGCTCGGCGGCGCGGTGGACGAACGGGAGGAAAAGTATGGGCTGAACTGGCACGGCAAACGCCGCGCCCGGCAGATGGCGCTCACCCCCAGCACCGGCACCCTGCGCCCCGCCCCGGCCGAGAGCGTGGACTGGGACAAGACGGGCAACCTGCTCATCGAGGGCGACAACCTGGAAGTGCTCAAGCTCCTCCAGCGCTCCTACGCCGGGAAGGTCAAGCTCATCTACATTGACCCGCCGTATAACACCGGCAACGACTTCGTCTATCCCGACGATTACCGCGACAACCTTCAGAACTACCTCGAACGCACCGGCCAGACCGACGGCGAGGGCCGGAAGAACGCGAGCAATCCCGAGGCGTCCGGCCGCTTCCACACGGATTGGCTGAACATGATGTATCCGCGGCTGAAGCTGGCGAGGAATTTGTTGCGGGAGGATGGGGTGATGTTTGTCTCTGTTGACGATCACGAAGTAGATAATCTGCGTAAAGCCTGTGTAGAAATTTTTGGGGAGGAAAACTTTTTGGCGAACATATGCTGGGAGAGAGCAGACAGCCCTCGTATGGATGCCGATTATTTTTCAACGAAGCACGATTACATTGTCGGGTTCAGCAGAAATCTAGAATCGTTTTTGATACTGCGTAAACCGTATGAAGGTTCAAATGTTCCTGAACACTTCAACAGGACTGATGCCAGCGGGCGACAGTATTACTTGAAGCCACTTCGCGCGATGGGAGGGCAAGGCGAGACAAGGGCGGCCAGACCTAACCTCTACTACTCGCTTACAGCACCCGACGGCATAGAAGTATTTCCCAAATTAGAGAGCGGAGGAGATGGAGCTTGGCGTTGGAGCAGGGGAAAGTATCTCGCCGAAATCGCACGAATTGAGTGGGTGAAAACCGAGAAGTCGTGGACTCCGTATTACCGTATATATGCTGACGAAAGTGCGGGCAAGCCGCCTGAAACTATTTGGTTTAGCGAGGATGTTGGAAGCACCAGAACAGCTACAGCTGAGGTTAAGGCCCTCTTTGATGATACAAAATGTTTCGATACGCCAAAACCAGTAGCTCTCATTAAACAGTTGATTTCCATCACGGCAGCGACGGGAGACCTCATCTTAGACTTCTTCGCCGGCTCCGGCACCACCGCCCACGCCGTCATGGACCTCAACGCCCAGGACTCCGGCAACCGCCGCTTCATCCTCGTGCAACTGCCCGAGCCGACCGGGCGCGGGGACTACCCGACCATCGCCGACATCACCAAGGAGCGCGTGCGCCGGGCCGGCCGCAAGCTGCGGGAGGCGCACCCGCTCTTCGCCGGCGACCTCGGCTTCCGCGTCTTCAAGCTGGCCTCCAGCAACCTGCGCGCGTGGGAGCCGGACCGCGACCACCTCGCCCAAACCCTCGAAGCGGCCGTCGAACACCTCAAAACCGACCGTTCGGAGGCGGACATCCTCTGCGAGTTGCTGCTCAAACTCGGCCGCGAGCTGACCGTGCCGGAGGTG